>CBFDDQ010000009.1:0-26551 GCA_965603615.1 Candidatus Woesearchaeota archaeon | reverse complement strand
TTTTGCTTTTCATAAATTATTTTAGGGGGTGACATATGTCACTGGGGAGCACACTTATTTTTAATAGAGAAATAAAAATTACTTCCATCAATATAAACCGCACTCCTCACTTTAGAATTGTTTTCCATTATAAAAAACATAGGATCCTTACAGATCCCATGGACTTAATTAAAGTTTATTTAGGCTTTAATATTTATAAATCTTCCTCTTTTCTTACCACCTTTTCTATCATTTAGAAATTTCTATTATATACCTGGCTTTGCCAGAAGGAATCCCAAATCTAAAAGGTTTTACAACTTTATAATCAACTATCTCTTTATCAGAATTTAACCAGTAAACCTTTATAGCAAAAAACACAAAAAATGTATGTATCCAAGCTTTTAACCATTTCTCTTTCCCCAAATCAAACAGCAAATTTCTCCTTTTAGAAAACATTAAACCTCTCAATCTTTTTAAAAAACTATCACATCTCTCCAGTTTATCAAAGTCTATCATCCCTGACCCATCATATAAATAATGAAAAACACACCTATAGCAGCCAAAATTATCATCCAATTTTCTTTTAAAAATTTAATCACCTTTTTCATTTTTAATTTTCCTCCTTATCCAATAAACTGTAAAAAATACTATCAAAAAATATATAATTTCTAAAAATATCAACCATTCAATACTAAATTTAATTACTTGTGAAAAATAATAACCCAAAGCACCAGCAACACCTAAAACAGTTGAAACTGCAATAAAAGCATTTGATAAAGCATCTAATTCTTTATAATTCATATCTAAATTAAAACAATCAAAACCATTTAAACTTTACTATTCCATATAAACCTCACTATTTTCATATTTGCAAATCTCACAAAAAGGCATCTGTTTTAAAACCCACGCATAACCATCAAAAAGTTCATGAAAAGCTTCTGAACCCTCAATTAAAGAGCCAGTTCCCCAATAATGTTCTTCTTCCTCATCACTAAGTTCAAGTTTTATTTTATCCCCACACTCAGCACATTCTAATTCTAAAGTTTTCATTTCCCAAAACTAAAAGCTCCATAACCAACAGAATTATCATAACTTTTCAAAATATCACCAGAAGTATAATAACAAAGCAAATTTCCTTTCTTAATTCCAAAGTTTCTAAAAGTCTCAACACCACTAACAATACCACTTGCACCGCAAATTGTAGTTTTTTTGGAATAATCAAAAAATTTCTTGCTATTCATCTCCTTAATAAAATCTAGAGCATTTCCATCTAACTTGTACATATTTTCTTTCTTGGAAAAAGCAAAAGGATAAAATCCATAATCCTTGCCAAAATGAGTAAAATCACTTGAGACAATAACTTTTACATTCATATCAGTATCAGTTATAGCATCACCCAATTTACAAAGCTCCTCATAATTATCACTCTTCACTAATATAGGAACAAAAGATATATCCCTTAATTTATCCCTATTCACATACTGCAAAAAAGGCAGCTGCACCTCAATAGAATGCTCATTAATCTGTGGCTCAAACTCATTCTTCAGCAAAGGAAACTTCTGTATCAAAGACTTCCCAAATGAAGCATTTATATCAACATTGCCAAAAGGAGTCTCCCAGTCAGAAAACAAGCAGGTAGAAAAATCACTCCCAACACCAGAATGATTAACACCAATTATAACATAAACATCAGGAAATTTTGACTCACCTAATTCCTTATATGCCCATGCAGCACAAGCCCCAGAATACTGGTAGCCAGCATGAGGAACAATAACACCCAAAACATTTCTTTTTCTTGTTTTAACAGGCAGCTCACCAGGTCCTAATTTACTCAAGAAGCTTTTCTTAATTACTCTGTCTAAATCTTCAAAACTTTTCGGATAAAAACTACCAGCAAACTTAGCCTTTCTGTTCATAACTAATTACTATAATAGCAAATTAATAAAGATTTCTATAGTTTAGGTAAAAGTTAAAAGAATAAGTTAAAGGAGTATTTTACTTTTTAATAGTATTAGTAGTAACTAAAACAAGAGCTATATGGAATTGAATATAATATTGTTATACACAATGCTCAGAAAAAACTAATTCTAATTCTTTTTCTAAATCTAAAGATTCTCCATTTCTTACTCTTCTTGTTAAATTATTCACACTATTACAAATTTCATCTATACTCTCATCAGCAATTCCTTTTCTGCCACCAAAGAATTTATTTGCTATGTTACCTTCCTTCATTCCATCATACATACTATCATCAGCCATTACAAAAGAGTATAAATTACCATAAGTTTCATATACAATAATTCCCCAAGTCATCTTGGTTAAAGAATTCTTATCATATTTAAATTTTTCGCCAACAAGTCTTTTAACACAATTCCCAAAATCAAAGATTTTGAAAAAAAAGAAAAAAAATCAAGGCTTCTCAACAATCTTCAAGATAACATATCTCTCAGATGCTATAGCCCTGTAATTTGGTCTAATATTTGAAACATAAATATCAGCCACACCATCACTTCTATCTACCATTATTCTCAGATCATTAGCCACATCAACACTTAAAGTTACTGTTCCATCTTTTTCTAATTTATTCAATTTAACAGTATGCCCTAAAATCTCTTTCTCATCATTTAAGTAAAAGATATACTCATTTTCTCCAGAAACATATCTTACTATTTTAACAACAACATGATTATTATCCATATCACTTGCATCAAACTGTCTTTTTTTCATAGTCAGCTCTATACCATTAACAATCTGTGGATCCTGGGTCTCTCTCATCTCTCTTTCCTGGCCATCAACATCAAACACTGTAACATAATCAGCATTATAACTAATTAATCTAACTACCTTATTATCTACAGTTACTGAATCACCCTCTCTCATAGCATATTCATCTACACCCAAATCTTTCTGCAGCTCTGCTTTTATTTTATGTATACCCTCTTTAACTAATTCTTCACCCTGCTCAAGACTAGGTATGCACCCACTTAGAAAAATCAAAACTAAAAACAAACTAAATATTTTTTTCATATTTTAACCCCCTTATACCCATTTTTTAACTTTAAAATACAATAAAGTCAACATCATTGACATTATTATAAATAGTATTATACTATAAAAAGCATTCGGATTTCCCTGCAGTGGCAGTCTGACATTCATACCATAAATACCAGATATTAGCATAGGAATTAACAGCAAACTAGCAATTACAGTAAAAGACTTCATAATGTCATTCATCTTGTTTGAAATTGAGCTTAAATGCAAATCCAAACTGCTTGTTAGCCTGTCCCTGAACAACTCTTCTGTATCTAAAATCTGTGCAACATCTGCATACACATCAGGAATCATATTAGGAACTAAAAACTTGGAAGCTCCCTCCTGCAAATCAGCAATTACATTCCTATTTGCTACTATAGCTTTTCTTATATAAAGTAAATTCTTCTTGACAAAAAACAAATTTTTAATATTAGTCTTCGGCTTCAAAACATCATCCTCTACCTTCTCCAGCTTAATCTCAACCTTATCCAAAGTGCTCAAAAACTCACGAGTCAAAGCAACTAATATTCTATGTAAAAAACAAAAATAATTTGTTTTAACACCAGTTAACTCCTCTTTTATATTCTTGACAAATTCATTTATAGCATTTATTTTATAATCATATAAACTAACAACAAATTTTTTGTTAAAAACAATCTCAATATTCTTAAAAGAAACTTTTCCAGATTTATAAATAGGATATCTTAACAGCAGAATATCATAATTTTTTCTTGATATAAGTTTGGGACTTTTATTCTTGTTCTTATATTTCTCTAAATCAGAAATTCTTACATTAATTTGCTTAGAAATCTTCCTTAAATCAAAGAAATTTATACTCTCGCAATTACACCAGAAAAATTTATTTCTAACTCCGCCTAGTTTCACCTCTAATTTTTTACCATTAGAAGGACAAAATACCTTCATCATCTATATATTCATAATAAAGTTTGGTTTAAATAATTTACTATGGGTAAAAGTTAAAAGAATTATTTAAAAGAGTATTTTACTTTTTAATTAACTATCTTCAGAAACAAAAATTTTACAATCTTTCCATATATAAACCTAACGCACACACCCAAAAAATTTAGAATTTTTTGCAGAAGTCAGAGCCCAAAAAGGCAATGCAAGCATCACCTCTCTAAGTTGCTCCTGAAGTATTAACATCCGAAGTTTAGAAAACAAAAATCCAGAGAATCATTGTAATCTAAATTCTCCTGCTAATACCTCTATTTAAAAAATACCCAAAAATTATATTTAAAGATTTCTAAACTATAGTATATACTAAATTTCCCTCAAAACTATCATTCCAACCAAGAAAAACAAAATCATAAAAGTTACTGTCACTATTTCAATTATATAACCATAAGGAATACTTATTTCATCAAATATAATAAGTCCATAACTCATACTTTTATACAATAAAAAAAGAGCAAAGAATATCAAGCCAGTAAACAAGCAGTTTACTCCGCCTTTCAGTCTTTTATCCTCCAAATCTTTTTCCCTGTAAAAAAACACAGCTGAAAAAAATATCAAAATAAAACTCAAGCTTGTTATTCCGAATAATACATAATTTATCATTTCTTACTCCTCAAAGCTTTTATCTCCTCATCTTTCAGCTTAATCTCATTCTTAAGCTTCTCAGCTTCACTCTCCAATTTATTCAGAGAACTTTTCATATTCTCAACCTTTCCTTTTTCAAGCTCCAAATCATCTTTTTGATCAGCAACCTTGTCCTCATATAACTGCAGCTTCCTCTTTTTCTCAGTTAATTTTTCATATTCTCTTTTAATTTTATATTTTTGCTTATCAACCCAGGCTCTGTCATCTTTTACATCATCCCACTCATCATCAAGTCTTTCCTTTTGGGCTTCCCAAGCTCTCTTATCTCTTTCTAATTTCTTTTTCTCCTGCACAAAAATTCTCAATTTGTTATTATATTCCTTAATCTTTCCATCAATTTTTTTCTTTAGCTTTATAATTTTCTCAGCTTCTTTCCTTGCTGTCTTAAACTCATGTCTCTCTTTCTCCAGTTCTTCCTCAGATAACAGTAAATTATTCAGTTTTTTCTTAATTCTTTCAGCATCTTTCTCAGTCTTTAATCCTTTTAATTCTAAATTATCTTTTTCCTTCTCAATTTCATCTTTTGTATGTTTTATATTTTTCAGCTCATTCCTGACTTCCTGTAGATTAAATTTAACCTCATCTTTTGTTAATCTCAACTGCTCATCTTTGGTTTCTAGTTTCTCTATCTTCTGATTAACCTCTTCTTCTTTTTCCTCTAAATCTTCATGTAAATCTTTAATTCTCTCTTCCTCATCTTTCAGCTTCTCTAAACTTTTCTTATGCTCTTTCTCATTTAAATTTTTAATATCATTTAACTTATCTAATTCTGGAATAATAAAATGCTTCATTAATTGCTCCTTTATCCTTGCTTTATTTGGCAACAATGCCTTAACCAAAGGTCTTTTCCTTAAACTCATAAATTCTCTTGACTCCTGCTCAATCTTACCTTTATTCTTAGTATAATTCAAGAAATTAAACAAAAACAAAGTTAAACTTAAAACAAATATCATACTAAACTTAACTATCACACCAACAAATTCAGAAAATAAATAATGCACACTTCCAAATAAAAAAGGTAAACCAAGAGCCAAAATCAAGCCCGTGGATAAAGGTCTTTTAAAAAGGTCAATAACACCTCTATTCTTGCTCTCCACCCAGAAATATACTGCTATCAAGAAAATTCCAGCTACAATGTAGCCGTGTATAGTTAGTATAGTATTTATCTCCATCTACTGCCCCCACTCTAATATAGTAAAATTAGAAAGATTTTTTATTTATAAGTATTATTGTGAAAAAAAGGTATGTTTTATAGAATATTACTCTAAAAAATTACAAAATTTAAAGCTGAAGAAAATTGGAAAATTTTGGGTTTTATTATTTTTTGATGTCTCTCTTAAAATCATTTGCTAAGCTTCTAAATTGATTTGTTAGATGATTATGATCAGATTTCAATTTAGCTAAAGATAATCCTATAGTGAAGACACATCCAAGATTAAATATCAAAAGAGAAATTATTATACTATCTGTAGTCCAAGATCCTCCAAAAACTTTTTTTATTATTTGGTAAATTATAAATAAACCTAAGAGTATTAAAATTGTTATTACAACATTTTCAATATAATTTCTCATTTTAAACCAAATAATAACCATATCACAAGAACAATTATTATTACAATAATTATTCCTAAAAGATACTTTAATTCCCCTTTCTTAGATATCATAATCTTATGTAATAAATCTACATATAAATATTTTTCGGAAGATTCATACCCCAAAATCAACAGATTTTGCAAACATTTATATATTACATAATACTACAGTATTACTACAACAATACCACAATAATAGGAGAATTAAAATGCCATCAAATACACTAAGTTTCACAGTACCAGAAGACCTTAAAATCAAGCTAGAAGGTATAACAAAAACAGGCTTCTATGACTCTTTATCAGAGTTTCTAAGGGATTCCATCAGAACCACTCTAACTCAAAATAAAGACCTTAGAATAGCCCTAGCTTACGAACTCTACAAAAATAACAAAATCTCCTTAGGAAAAGCATCTGAAATAATACAGGAAACACCAGAACAAACAAAAAAATTATTCAAGGCAAGAGAACTATGAAAACTAATGAATTATTAATAATCACACTGGCAGTAGTCATTCTAATAGCTGCCTATATCACAATAGATCCTAGTATAACAGGCTTCACAATTATAGAACCAGTTTTCACACAAAATGATAATATAATAGTAAATGAAACAATCCAATTAAAACAACACTCAATATCAACAAATACAACACAAGAAATATATTATTCTATAAATTTTGCATTTACAGATAAAGACAAATTATCAGATTTAATAGCACTTGATGATAAATCTATAGAACTAGAAAAAGAACTATTAAAAATTAAGTTTACTAACAACCTAGAAAATGGAGATAAAATTAATTTATATTTAAAAAATACTAATCCAAACATCCTAAACATTTGTGATTTTAATGGTTCATGTGACACTATATATGAAACATTATCATACTCAGGAATAGAAGGACATTACCAAACTACCTTATCTTTACCAGAACCAACAAATGAACTTTCAATATATTCAGTAGATAATAAAACTAATATTAATTATATCAATGCCTCACACACAGAAACAACAGAAAATACTACTTACTATTATATACCATCAGAAATAGAATCTGAAATAATAGAACAACAAGAATGGGATATATTCACATCTAGTTATGAATTAAACAATCAAACCCTAAAATTCTTCTATAGAACAAATGATACTTACATAGAATTCACACCACCAAAAAATTTTAGTGAAATTAACTCAAGTCTGCAATTCAAATTATTCTTAGGTTCAAATAACATCTCAACACCAATAATTCATAATTTATCAATTAATTACATAGAAACTCCTTGTCAAGAAAATTACACATGCAACAACTGGACAGAATGCAGTAATGAAACACAAACAAGAACATGTATAGACCAAAATGAATGTGGTACAACAGAATTCAAACCTGCAGAAACACGAAACTGTACAATAGAGGAGAGTGAAGAAGAGAACTCACCTCAAACTTCTAGTAGTTCTCCTTCAGTAACAAGATACTCTTCATCCCCCTCTATTACCACATCAATAAAAACAGAAACTAAAACAAAAACAATATCACAGCAAATACCACTAAAAACAACAGAACCAACAAATGAAAACATACAAATACAACCAGAAATAAAACAAATTAACATGCCAAAAATAATTGGAAACACAATAGCTATAAGTTATTTAGCATTCTTATGTTTGCTATTATATAGAAAAAGGCATAAACTTTAATCATAAATTTTTTCTAAAATATAAGCAATTCCATATTCTCTATACTTATTACTTTCAGCTCCTCCTCTCAACTTCCCATTTTCTAAAGCCCAAGCCTCTACCTCAGTTAATAATCTGACCCCATCAATCATATTTCTTCTTGTACACTCTCTAAGGTGGATGTGTTCAGGAACAAACATCTCTGAAACTTTTTTCACATCTGGACTTCCTCCAAGCTTTCTTCTAGTTTCTTTATCAAAAATACCAAAATCATCTATATGGAATCCAACTAAAACATTAGGAGTATTACGGCTCACACCATCCTCAAAACCCTCATTTTTTTCACTTTCTTTAACACCAATCCAAACACCATAAATATCTGTACCAGAAACATAAAAACGTTCAGTTGAAAATATACCTCTTTTTCTAATATCTTCTCTAAATTTTACTATTTTTTCTTCTAAAACATCAATTGATCTTACCATTTTAACTTTCCTCAATAAAATCATCCATTTTATATTTCATATCTTTTTCAGATTTTATCAAACCTTTACTCTTCAAATACTCTCTAGCTAAAACATAAAAAAACAAACCTAAGCTTTTCTTTCCTTTATTATTGCACGGAACAACCAAATCAATATAATTGCTCTCATTATTAGTATCACAAAGAGCAACAACAGGAACACCAATTTTGTTTGAATCCCTCACAGCATTCTTGTCAGGCCATGGATCAGCAACAATCAAAAGTTTAATTTCCATAAAGTTTTCAAGATTAGTATTAGTTAGCACACCAGGAGGATATCTTCCAGCAAAGAACTTAACCCCAGTCATTTCAGCAAACATCTTAATTGCATCCCAGCTGTTCTCTCTTCTGCCAACAACCAATATATCCTGTGGATCATATCTGGAAATCATTTTAGTAGCTACATTCATTCTCTCATCTATTTTTTGTACATTTAAAACAGCTAAGCCATCGCTTCTGATTTTATAAATAAAAGGCTCCATATACTTTGTCCTGAACTTTGTCCCAATATGCAAACCTACTTTCAAGTATTTCTCCAAAGGAACTAAAAATTGTTCTGTAGACTGTTGCTTTACCATTATCATAATTCAGAAATGAGTATTTATAAACTTAACTTTTCCTTTCAAATCTGTCTTTATCTCTTTCAGAACAATTACCTACAACTTTAGAAAAACTATCATTAAGATCAATACCTAAAGAATTTGCCATACAAACAATAGTAAATATTATATCAGCTAACTCTTCCCCCACTTCTCTTGTGTCTTCAGTTGGTTTTTTCTTTTTTGGTCCCCATCTATGATTTACTTCCCTAGCCAACTCACCAACCTCTTCAGCCATTCTAACCATAATTTCATGAGGTTGCCAGTAACCAGCTTTATGTTGTTGTATTAAATCATCCACCTGTTTTTGTATAATTTTAAAAGGCATATTAAATAAAAAACTAAACTTCTATATAACTATTTCTCTACTAAATCAACATTGTTAATTTTCAAATATCCAGAATACTCATCATCCATCTTTTTCTCAGAATCAATAATTTTCAATCTTTTCTTAAACAAAGGGCAATCTAATACAATTGACTCATATTCCCCGCCTTCACCTGCCAAACTCACACCAAATTTCTTATTTCTTTCTCTTAACTCCTGCAAAGCTTTTGCATCTATCTTGCGACCCAACCATTCTGCACTAAAACCTTCTGCACCAACACCAACTATTACAACATCAAACCTACCTAGTATTAACTCATGCATATAATAATCCTCATCTTTCTGCCACAAAGGAGCTATTATCTCCAAGCCCAAATCATTGCAAATCTTCTCAACTCTTTCTTTCTGATATTTGCTTTTCAAAGCACCAACAACTACACCTTCAATCTTAAATCTAACCTTAGCCAGCTCAATCCCTTGTTTCAAATCTTCTAATTCCTCTTCTTTCACACCAGAGCTGGGCATTTTAATCAGCTCAAATCCACTGCATTCAGCTTGCTTCTCAACTAAATCAATATTAGGCACATGATACATATAACTCTCTTTATTATCAGATTTCACAGCAATTAAGCATTTAATTTCATTCTTTTGACTAGCTAAATAAGCAGAATACCATGAATCTTTTCCACCAGAGATTAAACAAGCTACTTTCATTATAATCTCCCTCTATTTGAATCAATTATTGAATCATATACATGCCAAGCTTCACAACATGCACAACCTTTTTCATAATCAGGACATTTTTTACCATATAACTTTTCAATTATTTGTTCCAACCAATCTTCATGTATAGCTTCCTCATAACATTTATTACACTCCCAATATTCTACTTCTCTCTCTTTGCCTGTCCATTTTACAATATCTATCTTTTCTTTAAAGAGTTTAGTAGTTCCAACTTTTTTATATTTCCCAGTTCCTTTAATGGGTATTTTCATCTTATTAAAATAGTGACCATTCACATAATGACCATCTCCATACAATTTTATTCTAATCTTTTTTCCACAGACTACACATTTTCTATAAATTATTTTTAGTTTTTTCATTTTACCTCCTTTTAAAGAGTTAAATTAGAATTTAAATAATTATCTAATAAACCAATTATAGAATATTAAAATTATACCAATAACTGCCAATACAATACCAACAACCCATAAAACATTCAAAATAAATTTACCTTTTGACATTTTCAAACTTTTGTAACTTCTGTATAAACCATATAAATTTCATGCTGTTTAAATAAATCTTTTAATTCGGTTTTTAATTTTTCAAAATATAATTGGTTAGTTATAGAACCATCAATACAAACTTCAAATCTAATCAATTCATCAGTATAAAGTTTGTTTGAATCAGGATTAACCCACCCCCCACTAATAAATCCTGGGTGTGTAGAAACACCTTTAAATTCTTTCAACATTAAATTTTTTATATACCTAAATTTACTTTTTTCTATAGGTTCTTTATTATTATATAAAATGGGCAAATAGAATTCATATCTAAATTGGGGTGGCATTTTGAGTATTCCTTTCTGGCACTACTTCATAAGCAATATTTTCTTCACCTAATTTTTTCACAGCTTCTTCTGGCACAATATACTCTTCACCTTTCAAACAAAAAACAGAAGATCCAGATATCATTAAAGTATAAAAACCATTATCCTTATTATTATCATCACCATTTATTTTGATATGAAAAAGAGTCATTAAAATCACCTCTTTATTATAGACTTATAAATTTTATTATAATTGAACACTCATTTCCCAACTACCAAAAAGAAAAAAAGAAAAAAAATTAAAGATTCTTTCTCATATCTTTCAAAAAACCTTCAGCTTCTTTCTTTAATCCTAGACCTAATCCAATTCCTAGAGCCAAAGCAACACCTATTGCCAAAGCACCAACAACTAACTGGAATGTATTTTCTAAGATTCCTACTTCAACACCTATTTGTTTCAATGCAATTAAAGCAGCAATAACAATTACTACCCACTTTAATACAATACCTGAAAGTTTCATTCCCTTAAGTCTAGTGTGCTGAACAATTCTCAACTGTATGTAATGCGCCGCAGCTAAACCAATTATCATAACAATAACTGCTATTAATAATTGCGGTAACCACATTACCAAACTATTCAGAAGCGTAGAAAGAGTTCCAAGATTTACCAATGAAGCAGCAGCCTGCAAGAAAATTATTATAATATACCATTTAAGTAATTCTCCTAACAATGCCGGAACATCAGTGTGACCAACAGCTTTTGTTAATTGTGTTTTTCTTAAAAATCTATCAAGTTTAGTTTTCTCAAGTAATACTCTTAAAGCATGACCTAAAATAACAGCAACGATAGAACCAACAACCAACACTAATACAGCTGCAATCAACCCAGGAAGAACTTCTACAAGTTTTAGCCAAATAGCCTGCAGAGGGTTCAGAATTGCTACTGTGGTTTCACCCAAAATGTTTACCACTGTTACACCTCCTTTTTATCCCTATTTTATTAAATATATATTATGTTTGTTAATTTTTTCTTTTAAAAAGCTTAGTAATAATTTTAAAATGGTAACACTTTTTAAATTAACCGTCTCTCAATATTTTTTAATTCATTTATTTTTACAACCCTTTCTTTTCCTGAAATTCCACACTTGATAAAAGGTATTTCCCATGCAACAGCAAGATGTGCAATAGTTGTATCATTAGTCTCGCCAGACCTGTGTGAGATTACAGGTGTTATATTATTTCTAAAACAATAATCAACTAATTTTTTTGTTTTAATCAAACTGCCAATCTGATTTGGTTTAACTATAACAGAATTTACTTTTGCTCTCTTCAATCTATTCAAATCTGTGCAGACTAAATCATCACCGCAGACCATATCACAGTTAATTAATTCAAACCCTGAAAAATCTTCCTGCTGCAGAGGATCCTCAATATAACCAATATTATAGTCACCAACTAATTTATTCATATAATCAATCTGCTCTTCCCGTGATATCATCTTATCCCTGTAATGATATAATTTGTTTTTATAAAATTCAGAAGCAGCAACATCCATGCCAAGCTCAACATCAACACCCATCTTCTTAACAACCTCATCAACAATTCTGCTTAATAATTTCAAAACATCTTCTATATCCATAGTTGTAACCCATGCACCCTCATCTGTTTTCTCTTTAGCCTTTAATCTTCTGCCAACTTCTTTGTAAATATACTCATTAACTATAGCTCCGTCTCTAAATCTATCAGTCACAGGTTTCAATAAAAATTCTTGTATCTCTACACTATTGCCTCTAAAATGTTTTCCGCCACCAATAACATTGCCCAAAGGCATTGGCATTTCATGAGCTATCGGATTCAAAACTTTCCATATATTATTTTTACATAAAGCTTTCAAAAGAGCAAACTCAATTGCAATAACAGTATTCCCACCAATTTTAGAAATATTTTTACTTTTATCATAATCAAATAAAATTTTTTCAACTTCTTCTAAACTTTCAAAACTATCCACTCTTGTTCCATATAATTTATTAGCAATAGTTTTGTTTATAATTCTCAAAGGCACGCCTTTGGAAGGAAAAGCCATAACCTCATGTTTTCCTCTGGAAGCACCTGAAGGAGCAGAAGCTTTATACTTATCATTCACCTCAACCTCTATAGTTGGCTCGCCCCTAGAATTTAATATTTTTTTAGCTATCAACCTCTTTATTTTCATAATAATTAAATAAAAAAAGAAATATTTAAACCTATTCTTTCTTCTCTGTTATATATTCAGTCATCGGATCCATAATATAATCAGTTACTGAATAACCACTACGAGCTGCAGGAACCTCAATTAATTTTCCATCATCACTAACTACTCCACCCTTAGTAATTTTCTCTCTATTATCTACCATAATCCAATAAGGATCAGAATTTAAAATTCTATCTTCATGTTGAACTAAAAGTGGTCTTCCTTTATATTGTTTAACTAAATCAGTTTTAATTCCTCTAGAACCCCAACAGCCACCAGTACAACTGAAAGCAAAAACAAAACCACCAACAATTATTCCAGCAACACCTAATCCAAGTTTATCCTCTAAATCCATTTTAATATTTTAACAAAGTTCTAATTTATAAAGATTTAGTAAGTAAAACCTATTCTTTCTTGTTAACCTTCTTTCTCTCAGGTAATGGTCTCTTTATAGATATGGGTAAAACCTCTTCATCAAATTCTTTTTTAGCTAACTCAACAGGGCTGAATTTCATTTTTTTAAAATCTTTTTCACTTAAATCCAATAATAAAGGAGCACCCATGCCTATTTGTAAAGCACGAGCACCAATAATTCTTGCTTTTTCATATTTAGTGTAATTTATCATTTTATGAATTTCCTCAGCTCTTTGCCTTTTTTAATGCCCATCTCTATCATTTTTTCTATATCTACATCAGTTAAAAAACCATCTCCACCTTTTTGTAAAGCACAAACTCTTCCATCCTCAGTTGAACCTACTGTCAATCTTGCACTCATTGCTCCTTCTTCCTCTAACAAAGGATCAACTATATACTTGCCATTAATTTTCAAAATAGTTACAGATATAGGTAATTCTTTCAAAACTAATTTCTTACTGGACTTCTCATAAATTATCTCACCCTTCTTCTCATCATATTTTGGATATTTAGCATCTTTTAAAGCAGCTAATGCAGCCAAGCCAAGAGCATCAGCTAAATTGCCATTATCATCAATTGAATAAGCATCAATAATAACCATCCACATCTTTTCTCCTTTTTTAATGCACAATTTTTTAAAATCAAGCGCATCACTTTCTCTTATACTTCTATCAATTACACTTCTTGCTAACTCAATAGATCTTATATTTGGTGGCCCTGATTCAAATTTAGGTGAACTTAAAGGTAATAATTCCACACCAGCCATTATTGTTCCTTTTTCAGGTTGGTCAGGATAAGGCTCCCCAACTTCCATTTTTATACCAGCTATTACTTGTGTATCACCAATTCTAACTCTAGCTGAACCTTCAGCAGATTTTGAGCTTACACCATACTCAACTTCAATTTTTCTAAATTCATCTAATTTTCTTCCATCTAATCTTTTATCTTTGACTAATAAATTTTTAACATGGTCTTCAGTTATCATTTGTACTTCTCCTTCAGAGCTCTCTTCTGAACTTCATAAATTTGTTTGCAGGATTTTTTAGCAGCTTCTACCATTTTTTTAATTTCTTCTTTTGTAGCAAAACCATCCATTTGTAATAAAGTAACTTCACCATTTCTTGGCATTACAGCAACTGGCATATCAGCCATGCCATTCTCATAATCTTCTTCTTCTTTAGTTACATCAACAACAACCTTATCATCAATTCTGCCAATAGCTATTGAACTTACCAAGTCTTTCATCTTAAAACCAGCATCAGCCAAAGCCATTGCAGCTGCACATATACCTGCACATCTTGTTCCAGAATCAGTTTGTATTAATTCAACAAAAACATCAACAACTGCCCCAGGATACTCGCTCAAATCCAGCGCAGGAAACAAAGCTTTTTCAGTAATTAGATTTATCTCTTTGCTTCTTCTTGAAGGTCCTGGTCTAACTCTATTACCGCTTCCAGAAAAAGCCATCATATTATAATTGCATCTTAAAATCGCTCTATGAGGATTCTGTAAAAATTTAGGATACAAACTTCTCGGTCCGTATACAGCAGCTATAGCAATTGTATTTCCAATCTTGAACATTGCACTTCCATCTGCTCTCTTAATTACTCCAATCTTAGCTTCTATCTTTCTAAGATCATTTAATCCTCTTCCATCATTTCTCTTTTTGAACATTTTTAACTACTCCTTTTGGTTTTTTAACTTTGCTTTCTAAAAATTTTTTAATCTCATCAGTCAATCCTGATTTATGAGAATTTTCCTCAATCTTTTTTATAGCCTCAATTGCTATTCTTTCTTTTTCAGGATCAATTCCATTTACCCAGGTCAAACCATTTTGTCCTACAATAATTATGCAGTCTGTTAAATCTTTGATTAACTTAATCATGCTTCCAGCTTTTCCAATTATTCTTGGAACTTTAGCAGAACCAACTTGTATCATCCTTCCAATCCCCAACTTTCTCAAGCCAGGTCCTTTCATAGAAACATCAATAAATTTAGTCTTAGTAACATTTACTATTTTACATAAAATATAATCTCCAACATTATAATAATTACTTAACTCAGCTCCCCTTGGAACATACTCATCAACAGCTTCTTTTAAGCCAAGCATAGCTTCATCAGCATAGCCTATATTAACAAACCAGTTATTTGCAGCCACAGTTGAAATCCTGCCTATAACATTATCTCCTCTCTTAGGAACATATCTCCCATTCAGAGCTATAACTCTGATTAATCTTCCACTTACAGTAGCTAAACCCAACTGTGAAGAAATTATATTATCCTTTTCCCTAAAAGCTCCTCCAGCAGGTAAATAATCCATGCCTTCAGCTAAAACATCACCAGGAACTACTATATCCTTATCTTTAATTAATATTTTTCCCATTTTAATGAACTCTCCTCCCTTCTACTTGTGCAAGAAGTTGATAATGTGCTTTAACCGCATCTACTAAATTATTACCTCTCATTTCAATAAGTGCATGATGGTCTAATAAACAAACTTTATGGAAACCAAAAACATCAGACTCAAATGAATAAACAGGATAATTTTTAAGACAAATCTGTTTTTCATCACGCCCGCAATTATAAGTTCGTAAATGTCTTTCTAAAACCTGTCTTTCCTCTTGTCCTAATGGTAATATAACTTTTCTCATTTTACCTCTCTACTTTCAACTTCTCCATGACAAATATGATTTACATCTGTAAAAAATTTATCTTCTATGCCTTTTGGAACTTCAACAACAACTTTCAGGCTGCCGTCATTTCTCCATTCATCTTCTAAAACTTTAGCCTCTCTCTTAATTAATCCATAAGCCTGTCCAGCACAATTAGCAGGCATTACCAATTCCATTTTTTTAACTTCAAAGCTTATGGGAATTACAGCACTTATTCCTTTTATCACTTCTGAAACCTGCTCTTCAGCTGTTTTATGCTCATCTATTTTAACTTTAGCTTCATCAATTGCACTTTCAATTCTTTGAGGAGGATGTGGTAATCCAGTTTTAGGATCAACAGCATTTCTTGAAATTAGATTTACTATCATTTTTTTCTTCTCATCAAAAGCATCACTTTTTTGCTTTGTAGTAACTGGAAGTTCACCATCTTTAATCATAATCTCTGCTATTTTTCTTTTGTCATCAGTTCCAAATACTTTTTTCAGCTCATGCTCAGGGCTTCTTATTCCTTTTTTAACATCACTGAATATATCATCTGTAGCCAAAACATCATCTAAAGAAGCCTTTCCATTTCTAAATTCTTTAGCTTTCTCAGCATCTACTAGTATAGAAAACAAAAA
This sequence comes from Candidatus Woesearchaeota archaeon, assembly GCA_965603615.1. Taxonomy (GTDB): domain Archaea; phylum Nanobdellota; class Nanobdellia; order SCGC-AAA011-G17; family JACPIM01; genus CBFCXS01. The sequence goes on along the minus strand of CBFDDQ010000009.1, from coordinate 9,718 downwards.
ACCTTTCTTCTTATACTTTAAAACTACTGCTCTATCTACATCTACCATTACTTACCTCTAAAGTGCTCTTTATTTAATTTTACATACTTCCTATCACTTGATTTAATATAAGCACCATCTAATCTATTTACATCAAATTCTTTGCCTAAAACTTTTTTCAAAATTTTTACAGCTAAACTTATTCCTTCCTGTACTGATATACTATCTTTATACTCTTTGTCTAATATTGATTTTATATCCAGTTCATTCTCGCCTATAGCTGTTGCTTTATACTCAAAATATATACCAGTAGGATCTGTCACAAACAAATGTGCTGAATTCCCATTATCAACACCAGCAAACATTATACTGACTCCAAATGGCCTTGCACCTCCAACCTGGGTGTACATCTGTTTTATATTGCATATATCCTTAACTAAAGTATGAGTATCTATAGGACCGTCATATGTAACTCTATGCTGCTGACATAATATTTGTGCTTTCTCAATTAATATTCTTCCGTCGCTAACTATGCCGGAAATTGTAGCAGCTATATGATCATCAACCTGACTCACTTTTTCAATGCTTTCAGGAACAACTAATTTTTCAGCAACTCTTCTGTCAGCAACTAAAACAATTCCATCCTTGCAGGTTATACCTATAGCATTAGGTCCCTGCCTTACACATTTTTTTGCATATTCTACCTGTAATAATCTTCCCTCTGGTGAAAACATAATACTAGCTCTATCATAACCCATTTGTTGCGCCATTGCTTGTTCTTGTTGTGGTTGCATTTTTAACCTCCGATTTTTTTAGCTTTGTTTAATAAACCTGATACTTTTACTATATCAAGGCCTTTTATTAAAATTAAAGAACTCTTTACCTCATCTAAATATTTATTATTTGTTCTTATTATATTATTATCCATTACCTGCACTCCTGCTCTTGCCATTCCTAATTCTCCTAAAAAACCTTTTATACTTTTACAAATATTATCTTTACTTATCATTTTACTTGTTTTATACTTGATATATCTCGGTTTTTCACGTAAACTAGGTAATATATGTTTAATTTTAATCACCTTTAAAGAGAAATATTATTTCATATTTCTTTTCTCTCACACCAAATATATTAGAATTAATGGTTTATAAAGCTTACGATTTTTAAAGAATTATTCTCCTAAAACCTCTATTTGATCAGCATATTTGTTCTGAGTTAATATAACCGCGCAAAAGGTTATTTTTTTATAATATAACCGCGCAAAAGAAAGATTTGTAATAAAAAAAGAATATTTCCTCTATAATATAACCGCGCAAAAGAAAGATTTAAATACTATAATCTGCGCATAATTAGTATGGTATGGAAAAAACCTAAGGGGTGTAGTAAGTCTAAGGTAGACTGGACAGGGGACACATTAATTGGTGAGGCTACATTAAGTGATAAAGGAAAAGCGTTTGAAATTTTAGACAATTGGAGAGCTATACATAGATATCCTATGCATATTTTTAAAAAAAGACTAAAAAGAGTTTCAGAAAAAGTAGATAAAAAAGCATTAGCAGTTCAAAGATTAAAAAGATTACCTTCTATATTAAAGAAATTACAAAGAAAATATTATGGAAATAAACCTACAATGAAACTTTCTCAAATGCAAGATATTGCAGGTTGTAGGGCTGTTATGACTAATGTTGAACTAGCAAGAAAACTCTATAAAGAACATTATATTAGAGGGGATTTAAAACATAAAAAAGTAAATGAAAAAGACTATATAACTCATCCAAAAGAAGATGGTTATAGAAGTATACATTTAATGTACAGGTATAAGAGTGATAAAGAAGGAAAAAAAGATTATAATGGATTACTTGTTGAAGTGCAAATAAGATCTAAATTACAACACCTTTGGGCAACAGCTATTGAAACAGTTGATCTATTTACAAGACAAGCAATTAAATCAAATGAAGGTCAAAAAGAATGGGTGGATTTTTTTAAATTAGTAAGCTCTGCATTTGCTTTAATGGAAAATACTCCTATTGTTCCAAATACTCCTTCAAACAAAAAAGAATTATATTTTAAAATTCAAGAAAAAGAAAAAAAACTTCGAGTTATCAGAGTTATGAGTGGTTGGACAAAAGCAATTAAGGTTTTTGAACAGGCATCAAAAAGAAAACCAAAATTACAATATTTTTTATTAGAATTAGACATTATTGGAGAAAAACTTAATATAACAGGTTACACAAAAGATCAAGAAGTGAGAGCAATAGAGAATTATGCAAATTCAGAAAAAAGAAATAAGGATAAAAAAGAATATGATGTTGTTCTTGTAGGAGTAGATGCTGCAAATGACTTGAGAAAAGCATATCCTAATTATTTTGCTGATACTGAAGAATTCTTAGAAAATCTAAAAAAGATATTAAATAAGATAGAATAAGTTTTATGCACCCTTATTTAACAACACTCAAAATCTTATACCAAATATTCTTAAAGAAATCTCCAATTCCAACAAAAACTCTTCTAACCACACTTCCTTTAGGTTTAACCTCTTCCTTTACAACTTCTCCCTCAAAAGGCTTATCCTCTTCAGCTTTAACATCTTCTTTTACAGTTGCAGTCTTCTCTTCAACAGTTATTTCTTCTGAATTATCATCATTTATAGGAGTCCCTCCACCACCACTTGGAGCACTTCCACCAGAAGGTGGTGTAATAGTACAAGAACTAAAATCAAACTTACACTCTAAACATCCTAAACTTCCTCCATCATAATCAAAATCAACACAACTATTATTAAAAGAACCATCACACTCTTCCTCACCTTCAATTAAACCATCACCGCAAACAGCAACATTATTAACTAAAATTTCAATTAAACCACTATCAGCACAAACAATTTCATCACAGCCATAAAATCTTACATCTCTAACACCACTAAAATTTATATCAGATATAATAACACCATCAACAAAACTAATATTATCAACTAAGCTCATATTATAATTCAAAGCATCATCTAAATCAACAAAATACTCACTTAAATTTAAATTATAATTTGTATTTTCATCAAAACTAATATTCTCAATCAAACCAATAAATTCAGGAGCTAAATTAATATCATTAACAACCATATTCCAACTAATACTATCAGAATCAATACCATCACTTGCAATAACTGTAACATTATAATTTCCAGAACTAGTATAATCACTCACAAAAGTATAATTATCTTGATTTGAAACCAAACTTTCATCTAAATACCAGCCGACACTCAAACCAATGTCATCTAAATCTTCTTTAACAATACTAAATAAAACACTTTCATTTTCATTAATTTCAAAACTTAAATTATCAGGTAAATAAGAAACAATTTCAGGAGCAGAATTATTTAATATAACTTCCAAATCAAAAATATCAGAAACTAAATGTTTTCCATCACTTACAGATATATTTACAGTAGAATTACTAACCTCTGAAGGAGTAAATGATATTAAACCAGTATCACCAATATCAAATAGTTCACTATCATCACTATAATTTAAACTGTCATTTGTTGGATCAATCACAATTATATTATAATTAAATTCATATCCAATTTTAGCAGTTAATTTTTCTATATTATTTAAAACAGGTTTTCCATCTAAAACAATAAAAGATTTATCTTCTCCAGCACCAATATTTCCAGAAGAATCATTTGCACTAAATCTAAATGTAATATTTTCACCAATACTTAAATTACTCAAAACATAGGAATTAACATAATAAGTTTCATTTTTTAATTCTAACCACACAGAATCCAAAAATGTATCACTAACACCAGAACTTAATGTAACATTTTTATCATTATAAACTTCTAAAGGAGTAAAATAAGAATTTAATTCAGGCTCAAAACTATCTAAACTAATTAAAGCTCTAAAAATATTAATTCTTGGAAATTCCAAACCATTCCTCCCATCTAAAACATTAACACCTGAATTTTTCAAAACATCAATAACACTAACATTCAAATTCTCAAGCTCAGCATACTGCTCAACAATTAAAACAGCAGCAGAAACATGTGGTGTAGCCATAGAAGTTCCAGAATAAGTTTTAAAACTATTTCCCAAATAACTAGAAGTAATTGAAATACCAGGACCTAATAAATCTAAAAAATCAGCACTATTTGAAAATGAAGCAATATTATCACTGTCATCAACAGCACCAACTGAAATAATATTTGAAATGCACGCAGGCAAAGGCAAAGAACTTGAACTATAATCATTTCCAGCTGCACTAACAACAATCATTCCCTGATTAACAGCCTCATTAACCAAATTAGTAAATGGAGGGTCTAAGCTGTCGCATTCTTCGCTAAACAACTGACTGGTTCCAATGCTCATGCTGATTACAGATATATTATACAAATCTTTGTTATTTATGCACCAGTCTATTCCAGCTAAAATATCACTCTCTACCCCACCGCCTCCAGAATCCATAACTTTTACAGCTATTATATTGCCGCCATTAGCAATCCCTTTGTAAATTTCATTCTGAGAACTTATTATTCCTCCAACATGAGTCCCATGCCCATGGTCATCCATAGGATCTGAATCATCATTCACATAATCAGGGCCTAATACTACTCTTTCAATTAAATCAGTATGATTATAATCAACACCAGTATCTAGAACACACACAGAACCAGAACCAGTTAAATTCACACCATCAACTAATTTATCCCAAACTCTATCCACCTCAACAACATTCTTGCTGGAGTCTAATAACAATTTAAATTTCTTGTCTAAACTTATACTTTTAAGATTTTTATCTTTTATAATTTTTTTAATATCATTTTGATTAACTCTCAAAGCAATAGCATTTATGTTGTCATAATTTTTTTTAGATTTTAAATTATTTAATTTAACAAACTTATCCTGCTGGCTTTTAACTGTGTCTTTGTCAGAATAAAAAGAATTATCTTTCAAAGTTAATATCACATCTGCTTCATCAATTTCTTCTAACTCCAGATCATGAACACTAAAACCAGTAACACTCTCAGTACTTAATATTAACAAGAAAAATCCAATTATAAAAAACACAACTACCACAAAATTTATTGTTTCCTCTCTTTTCAAAATTTACACCTTTACTATTTTTACTTGTCTTTTATCTATTTTCTTGAAATTTAAAGCTTTCTTAGCCTCACCAGGACTCATTCCCAATACTCTGCAAAAGCTCACTAAATTCTGTTTGCTAACTTCACAACTTCCAAAACAATCAAAAACCATATCTGCTTTATATTTCCTGCAAAACCTTACATTCTGCATCATCCTGCCAATCAAAACCTCTCTATTTTTACTCTCTAAAATATCATTAAAATTAAAACCTATTGCAACTTTGTTTTTATTAGCAAATTTGCATAAAATATGATTCAATCCGGAATTTCTTACATACAAATAATCATTTTTCCTGTTTTTCTCAGGGCTCAGTAATATATCAACTTTAGAATTTTCAACACAAGCTCGGTTAATTTTCTCATCCCCGCCTTCAACAACAACCAAACCTTTAGCAGAATTTATTTTCTTATTTAATTCATTCAAAGTTTTAGCTCTGATTATAGAATATTCCATATATAAATTACTAATTTTAGAATTTTTAAAGTTTTGTAGTATCAACAACCTTAACCTTATGCCCAAATTCCTTAGCCTCATTCAGACAAACATCAAATATCTCACAATCCATGTTCTCCCTAACTTTACTTTTACTATAACCCCTCTTCTCAAGCCTTTTCTTCAAAACCTTCAAATCACACTTAGTCACATAACAAATCTTAACATATTTCTTGTCTAAATAATGACTTAGATGAGAATCAATAATTAATATTTTTTTGCTTTTAGAAATCAGCTCAATCAAAGCTTTATTCAATTTATAAACATCAACAATCCAGGTTCTTCTTTTTTTATCATATTCCTCTTTTAATTTATTTTTCTCAATGATTTTATTCACATCAATATATTTTTTACCTAATCTTCTGGCAATTTTAGTCTTTCCAGTTCCTGGAGTTCCTGTAACAATTATAGCTTTCATTAATGTTCTCCTTGTAGTTTCATAACTAAACTTTTCTTGCCATACCTGTTAGAAGCTTCAAAACCTAATTTCTCATAAAAACCTAAAGCACTATCAAAAGGTTGTGTAACAACAACATCACACATTCCTTTATATTTTGCTTCTTTCATAACCACATCCACCAATCTCCCCCCAATATCATTTCTTCTAAAATGCGAATTAACAAACAAACCATGAATAAATGCAGCTCCATCTTTAGAAAGTGTGTCATACAAAACATAACCTACTATCCCTCCAGCAACTTCAGCAACAACCATATTATAACTCAAAATTTTAGGATTTAGAACATCATCTAAACAATCACTTATATTTAATAAACGCTGTTCAGTTGTTCTAAATAAAAAAGGGCTCTGCCTGAATAAATCAATTTCATAACCCATTAAAGTTAGATAATCTTCTCTTCTTGCTCTTCTAAGCTCAATATTCATAAAATAAGAATTAAGAAATTTTGTTTATAAACTTTGCTAAGGTAAAACTTTTCCAGATTTAAACTTATCAATTAAATCTTGAATAATTTTTTTCTGCTCATCTCCAAATCTCCATGTTTCCTCAGTTAAAAGCTCTTCAAGTTGAGGTATAATCAAACTATCTCTAGCCTTTTCACTAGTCCAACATCTTTTTTTATAAGTTTCATGATCAGGAAAATTTTCAAAAAATTTATCAGCACCTTTTTCACTTCTATCCTGCCCATATATATGCAAGGAATAATTAAATTCAATATAATTTCCTAGTATAACCTCTCTCCCAGTTTTTTCTTTTAATCTATCAACAAAAAATCTTTGAAGATTAGTTATTCCTATAACATTATCTGCCCAAGCTTTGAATAAGTCTCTACTACGCCAAGTAACAACCATACCTAAAACTAATCTACCTTCATCATCCTCAATTCCCCTCAAACAAATCTCTCTTAAACAGGGCAAATCTTCTTTTAAATAAACATCAATATTAGGGACTCCTGTTTGAATAACAGCTCTTCTAGTTATTGGACTTTTTGCTAATCTATCTAAAACCTCCTCTGCTTGATTAAGAATAGTACCATCTGATAAAGGATAAGAAAACAACCTTTGGTGATAAGCATAAGGCCATTCTGTAGCCTCACTCTCTATTTTTACTTCACCATAAACAAGCTGCATTAATTTATCAAAAGGTAGAACTAAATGGTCTTTAGCTCCCAAAATCTCAGCTATATACTTTCCTCTCTCACAATAACTTACAGGTGCAAACCTTGGTTCAGAAAAAGGATGTTTAACTTCAATAGAAACCTTAGCATCTTTACCAGGTGGATCTATAAAATTTCCTTCTTTATCTTTCCTGTCATATTCTGTTCTTAAATCAGCACCTTCATAATATACTTTTCTCATAGCTTTGTAAAAAGCCTCAGGAACAGATTCAGCTGTCACAGAAAGTAAAGGTATATTTCCATCAAAAGGTTTTTTATCCATTAAAAATGTTAAAACAAACTCCCTTTAAATAATTAATCAAAATAAATAATGACTATTGCAAAACCTCTTTTACAGCATAATCCCAAATTTCTCTAGAAATCTCTTCTTCACTTCTATTCCCATCAACAACCACAACAGGTTCACCTTTACAAATATTAGGCATTTCTAAATAAATACTTCTTAATTTTTCTAAAAAGTCTTTATTATTTTCAAACTTTTTTTCTTTTATTTTATCCTTTCTTTCTCTTAATCTTTTTATAATATCACCAACAGGAACATCTAAAACAAAAGTTATATCTGGGACAAGCATACCTTTATGCATATCAACCAAATAATCCAATTCAATACCCTGACAGCTCTGATAAGCAATTGTTGAATATTTATATCTATCTGAAATTACATAAACGCCTTTAGTTAAATTTGGTAAAACAAGTTTGCCTGTATGTTCTTTTCTATCTTTAACATACAATCGAGTCATTAATTCTGCATTTGCATAAGGATCATCTTCCTCTTCTAATCTTTTTCTTATTTCTCCAGATTTCCAAGGTTCTCTTGTTAATAAAACATCAATAAGTTTACTATAAGACATTAAATTTTTTGCAAGACTATGAATTTGAGTGGATTTACCACATCCTTCATTACCTTCAAGAACAATAAATTTTGACATTTTAAACATTTCGGGGGGGTCACCTCAAATTTCCCCATATCTCTGTTTCCCCCAGAAGATAAAAGTAGTAAAACATAACTTGTTAATAAATATAATTAAAGAACATAACAACTATTGCAAAGATTAGTATTAAGAAATAACAGTTCCAAAAAGAGTTTTAATATTTAACTTTTTATTAACTTTATTAATAAATTTATAATATATTCAAATTCTAGCTTATTCTTTATAGGATATTCCTTTTCTACAAAAATACCATCATAAGTTATTCTATTCCTAATATTTTTTAATTCATATATTTTATTCGTTTCATATTCGTGATTTGGATAGTTTTCCTTAAAATAAGAAATTAAACACTCATGATTATCAGATTTCAATCCATTTTTTAATAATAAAGCTGTTAATAATTCTTTTATAATCTCATAATAATCTTCAGCTACAAGTGAAGCTGTTTCTCCATCAATTTTCTGTCTTTTAATGAACCTTAATCGCACATCACACATTTTTAGAATAGAATTAATTTTATCTTTATCAATACTTATCTGTCTTATATATTCTTTTTTGCAAATATCCCAACTTATTATTTCTTTTTTCATTTCAATTTTAAATAACCAGACAATTTTATGCCATTAATAATGTTATTAAATAATTCTTTACTTAACTTATTGATATTCTCCTCAAAAAATAAATTTATTTTATGTTTTAGGATTTTATTTAATTTTGTTAAATTAACATCTTTTCTGTTTGTTTGTACAAAAATATCAATATCACTACCCTTAACATATTCCCCTTTTCTTGCACTTCCAAACAGTATAATACATTTCGGATGTAAACTATCTTCTAAATAATCAATCAAACCTGAAGAATATAATCTTAAAATCATAAGTTGCTGTTTATAGACTTTGAATAATCTATTTTGTTGATTTGCTACATAACTAGGATATAAAGTTTTTTTATCTTTTTTAATTAATCCATTATTTTGTAACTCCTTTAAATATTTTCTAATTGATGTAACTGCTATTTTAGTTAGCCTACTCACTTCCCTTAACTGAAAATTCTTAGATGGTTCTTCAAAAAACAGTTCCATTATTTTTATTTTATTCTTCTGTAACATTTTTAGTACAACTGTACATATATTGTTACACTTATAAACTTTTCTGTTTTAGACTCTCAATAACAGTTCCAACAATAAAGTTCAGAGGAGTATATCTCACACACACCTTATTTTATAAATGAAAAAAAAGAAGGTGGTTTAGTTTTTAAAGCAAAATTTAATATAATTTTTCAGATATAAGCAACAAAGACCTTAAAAAACTTCTTAAAGGTTTTCTTAAATTTATCTAATAAAAACAATTCAAATTTTCCTTTATAACCAGCATCATATGCTTCTAATGACGAAAAATAAGATGTTCTCATTGTTTTTCTGATTATTAAAGGAGGATAACCATTATCTAAAAGAATGGCATTTATTAATACCCTTCCAACTCTTCCATTTCCATCTTCAAATGGATGGATTTTTTCAAACCTTCCATGAAAATCTGCA
>CBFDDQ010000008.1:0-27362 GCA_965603615.1 Candidatus Woesearchaeota archaeon | reverse complement strand
CATTTTAATAATATCATTAATATCTTTAATAGGAATAATAACAATATCAATCAAGCAAAAACAATTAAAAAAATTTCTAATATTATTTATATCTTTCTCAGCAGGAGCTTTACTTGCAGGAGCTGTTATGCACCTTTTACCAGAAGCATATAGATTATACTCAATTAATATAAAAATCTCAATTTTCTTCCTAATTGGCATCTTAACTTTCTTCTTGCTGGAAAAATTTCTTTGCTGGAAGCATTGCCATATACCAGCCAAAAAGCACCACAAAAGACTGGCATACATGAATCTAGTTGGTGACTTCTTCCATAATTTTATAGATGGCATGATTGTAGCAGGTTCTTATTTAGTGTCAATCCATCTTGGTATAACAACAACCATAGCAGTTATTTTTCATGAAATACCCCAGGAAATAGGTGACTTTGGAGTTCTGTTATATTCAGGTTTAACAAAATATAAAGCTTTATTCTACAATTTCTTATCAGCTCTTTCAGCATTCATAGGAGCAATTTTAATTTTAATAGTAGGGAGCTCAATACCAAATCTGACAATGTTTTTACTTCCATTCACAGCAGGTGGTTTTATTTACATTGCAGCAACAGACCTGATTCCAGAGCTTCACAAAAAATTTAAAATTAAATCTTCATTATTACAATTTTTATTTTTAGTATTAGGAATGTTAGTTATGTTAGCATTTGTATTCTTAGAATAATTATTCTAAATTAAGTTAGTGTCTAAGAAAATCTTCTTTATTTGTAACAATTCTTTTTCCAAAACTAATGATTTCAATTTTCTTGGAAAGCCTAGGAAATTTTTCTTTTATTAGTTCAATTTGTTCTTGTAGGTCTGTTATACTTGAATAAACACAATCAACTTCATAATCCCACATTCCTATCATTTTTGTTATATATTTAACATTTTTAAGAGAAGATAAGTAAGCTTCAAATTCTTCATTTCTTTTTGAGTTATTTACTTGTATTAATAACTTAAAAGTATTAAATCCAAATTTTATTGGATTAAGAGTCATAAAATAACCAGTTATTACTTTATTGTTTTTTAATAATTTAAGATTTTTAGAAATTGTTTTGGGAGCTAATTTAGTCTTCTTTGATATATCAATTATATTCATTCTAGGATTATACCTTACTGCCAGAAGGATTTTTTTCTCTATATTACTAAGAGTATATTTTTTATTGGTTTTAGCAATTCTATAGATTTTGTTTATAGGCTTTTTGTGGATAAAGTTATTCCTGAAATAAAATTGTTCATAAATTATTTGTATTTCCTTTTCATTGATTTTTTTAGCAAATTTTTGATTGAATCTGTTAAGTTGTAATATCAAATCATCTATGTTTTCTACTAAAATAGCAATACCAAAATTATAATGCCCATAGAACCTAGCAGCCCATAAAATATTTTTATTTTTTTTAATCTCTTTTATTATTTCTTTTTCTATGTTCTCATTTAAAAAATCTAAAGAATAAAATACTTTTACCATTGTATAACCAAGTATATCATTATTTATACCAACAATATTATGCAACATTAACTGTTTTAATTTATCAAAGCGTAAAGCAACTGAATTTTTTGATAATCCTACTTTCTTTCCAATTTTAGTAAAACTCTGTCTAAAGTCAGAGTCAAGCTCTCTCAATATTGCATAATCTTTTGCATCTAGGTTTTTCATAGAATTTTAATATACTTAATCTTTTAAAAACATTTCTATTTATATCATTTGTTTCTTAGATTTTAAGACAAAAAGGTACTATTTTCTATCTTAAGTTAGATTTGTCCTAAAAAACCCTATAACCGTTTTAAATAACAGTTTAGACACTAGTATGATATGGAAACAACATATGAAACCAAAGAAGATGTAATGGCAGAGCTAATTAATTCTGGACAAATAGATCAGAAAAAAATGAAGTGGAGTAAAATTGAAGGGATAGTAGAAGAGTATTGCCTTATACCTTTAAATGAGCCTGTATTACAAGGAAAATATGAATGGATTTCAAGAGAAAGATTTGAAGAACTTGTAGAAAAGGCTTTAGCAAATGGCAGAGCAGAACTAGAAAATCCTCTTGAAGTTGTATTATCTACAGAAACTGATGGTGGAACAGAAATCTATTATGAAAAATACCAAAGAAGTTTTATCTATCAAGGAAAAATAAGAATTAGTCTTTCTATTGAAGAAACACCAAAATTAGATATTCAGTGTTCTGGAAAAACTGAATGGGGGCCATGGCAATGACAGAATTATCAAAAGAAAAACTTGAAAGTCTTTTAGTTGAAAAGATTCACCCAAATATAAATCCTAGATCATTTAGTGGAATATATGAAGTTGTAAATAGAGCTGTACAAGAAAACAAACCAGAAGCTTTTGCAGTTAATCATAGAGATGAAGCAATTACTATTTTTGCTCCAAAAAGAAAAGGAAGAAAACCAACTAAGGGATGTCCAATATGTAAGGGAGAAACAACACCGGTTTTATTCTATGAAGAATTACCTTCTGGAAATTATGCTTTTGTTAATGAAAATATGTACCCTGCACTAGTGCCTGAAGGTATACCAAATGTAGCAGATCATAATGACTTATTAAAAGGAGTTCACCTGCTTGTCTGGCCAACAAATAAACATAAAGATATACATCAAATTATGCCAGATGATCATGCAGTTACTTTCCAGATATTTTCTACTCTTGAAGATATACTAAGAAAAAGATACCCAAACAATGCAACTGAATGGAATATGGAAGTTATTAAAAATACAGGAAAACCTGTTGGAAGTTCTATTGACCATGGACATTATCAGGTAATCTTTGTAAATAAACAAACAAAAAAGACACAAAAAGATAAAAGGTTTTTATGTGATTATGGGAAATCATTTGCATCACATTTATTAAGAAATGCTTCTCGTGAATTGCGTGTGAAAAGCTATAATTCAGTAGAAGTTGTTATTCCATACTATATGCGAAGACCATTAACTTCTGTTATAATACCAAAAGAGGATGTTACTTCTTTTGGAGATTTAACCAAAGAGCAATGTGAGGATTTTGCGCGAGCTACTTCATTTGTAGCACACAGATTTAGTACATTGATGCCTAAAATGGGAAAAGAATTTGCATATAATCTTGTGTTTCATACTGGTCCTATTGGAAGAATGTACATAGAAGCTATGCCTTATACTCAACCAGATGGAGGACTTGAAAAAATAGCAGTGAACTTATGTCAAAGTAGTCCAGAAACTTCTGCTCAAAAATTAAGCAATCTTTAAAACAATTGGTATTCTTAATTTTAGGAATGTTAGTTATGTTAGCTTTTGTATTATTAGAGTAACTCGCTAACTTTAACTAATTTTATTTCCATATTTTTTTCTCTTTTTACCCTTGCAACTTCATCATAAGCAGTTTTACTAAAAGAAAATCCCACTATCACACCTTTATTCTTTCCTTTTCTTTCTATAGCAGTTTCAAAATTATCAACAACATTTCTTCCAACTTTATCAGAACGTTTAACTTGAATAGGTATTTTACCCTCTAATGTATAACCATCAATTCCCATATCTCCACTTTTTTTATCAGAAGACTTCCCAGCTAATTTTCTACAAATATATTCTTGAAATTTAAAAGGATCAGATTTTCTTAATTCTTCAATTGTTAAAGGTAATCCTATAATTTCTACATCTACTATACCCTCTAAATCTCTCATTCTGTCTCCCATAACCCTGCAAGCAACAGGAGATACATCAACACCAATCCATTTTCTATCATTTTTATGAGCAACAGCTATAGCAGTCCCACAACCACAAAAAGGATCTAAAACTAAATCTCCAGGACTTGAAGATGCATAAATAATCCTTTCCAATAATAATTCTGGTTTTTGTGTAGGATATCCTAATCTTTCTTTAGACATATTATTAATTGATGGAATATCCCAAACATCATCCATCTTTTTCATTTCTCCTTTCATTCTTTGAGAAGTTGCAGGAACATATTGCATATTAAACCTAAATTTTTTAGATTTAGTATAGAAATGTATATCATGGTGTTTTCTATTCCAATGAGTTCTTGGACCACCACCTAAACCAAAATGCCATACTATTGTATTTTTGAAATTATCAGAACCAAAAACTCTATCCATTGTCATTCTTAAATAATGAGTAGCACGCCAATCACAATGTAAATAGATTGAACCATCACTTTTTAAAACATCTTTACAAGCTTCTAATCTTTCTTCCATCCAATTTGTAAAATGATTTATTCCACCTTCCCATCTGTCATCAAAGGATCTTTTTTCTGCACCATCCCTCCATACAATTTCTTGATTTTTATTAGTAAAAAATGGAGGATCTAAATAAACCAAATCAACTGATCCTAGTTTTATATTAGATGTTAATATATCTTTACAATCTCCACAATAAATAACATTAGTTTTCATCCCATAACTTTAGAATATAGTTTATTTATAAGCTTTACTTTTTTACAATAATCTCAATTACATCTCTGTTCTTCAATTTAGCATCTTTGCCAATCACTCTTTTAGTTCTCACATCTATTGCACGAATAAAATTATTTCCTATATCTGTATGTAAAGAAAAAGCAAAATCTAAAGCTGTTGAACCTTCTCTAAGTAAAAAACAATCAGGAAGAACATTTCCATCTTTATCTTCTAACTTATTCACACCGCCGGGAAATACAGTTATATATTTTAGAACATCAAATACAGCTTTATCCAAAGTTTCCTGAACACCAGTAGAATTCTTCTTCAAATACTCTCTAACAAAATCCAAACCTTTCTTCTGCTCAGAACTTATCTTTCCTTCATCTAAAATTTTTAAATCTTGAGAACCAGGAACATACTCAACCAAGCCTTTCTTAGCAGCTTCTCTTAATCCCAGCTCAACCTCAGCAGAACATTTTATACAGATTAAATCAGGATACTTTTCTTTTAACCTGTCAAAATTATATTCAGCTCCATCAATATCAATTTTATTGCAGGCAATTATCATTGGTTTGCTTAATTTTCTCAACTCACGAGCTACTTCCATCAAATCATCTTCACTCCACTCCTTAATATGCCCTAACTTCAGTCTTTTAATAACACCAACAACCATTTCCTCTGTAACCTTCAAGCCAGATAATTGTGCAGCTAAATCAATTTTCAGATTATCATGAGGACTCTTAGCAAACTTGTCCCACCCTCTTTTTATAACATCAAGATACCACATATCTAATTCTTTCTCAAGAAACTCAATATTTTTCAAAGGATCATGTTTTAACTTGCCAACTTCCTCACCTTTCTCATTAGTAGAACCACTTATATCTAATATATGAATCAAAACATCAGCCTGATTTAAATCACTTAAAAATTGTGAGCCCATTCCCTTTCCAGTATGAGCCTCAGGAACCAGACCAGGTACATCAACTAAAACAATAGGAACAAATCTTTTATTCTGCAAGCAAAAACCCTCTCTTGGATTGCAGGAAACATTAAAATCTTTGTCAGCACAATCAACTTTAACATAACCAACACCCTCAGAGCTTTTTATTGTTGTAAAAGGTCTTGCATTTATCTCTACCTCAGCCAAAGTAGCTGCCTTGAAAAAAGTACTCTTTCCGCTTGATGGTGCTCCAACCAAACCTATTTTCATACTTAAAACCACAAGTTTTATAATTTATAAGTTTATACTTTTACATATGATATGGGAAACAATAGACAGAATACAGGATGTTTTAACAATACCATTTATGATAGTAGGCACTCTAATTCTAATACAGATATACAGAAAAGTAAAAAAATTATAACAAACCTTTAATTCTCAAAAACAAATAAACTAAATAAATAACAACCAAACCTAATCCTAACTTAACAATAAAATTAGTTACTTTAAAAGCTAAATAAATCAATACCAAAACAACAATTAAAATTAACCAAGTATTCATCTTAACCTAACAGCTTCCAAATTTTTTGGAGCAACAGTCTCAATTCTATTCAATTTATGAAGAGTACTAGCCAACTCTAAACACTTAGAACTCTCACCATGATTAACAATTATTTTCTTAGGTTTGGGATTTAAATTATAAATAAATCTAGTCAGCTCATTTCTGCCGGCATGACCAGTTAATCCAGCTATAGTATTTACTTCCATTTTTACTTTAAAACTATCAGTCTTGATACCAATAGGAATTATTATATCTTTCTCACCATTCTGTATTCTTCTACCCAAACTTCCCTCGCCCTGATAACAAACAAATAATATTGAATTCTTATCATTATCACAAAGCCTTTTAAAATACTCAACAGAAGAACCGCCAGTCATCATACCAGAAGTAGCCATTATCACGCAAGGTCCAGCTTCTTCAATAGCAAAATCCTGTTCTTTTTTACTTCCAACCCACTTAAAGCATTTGTTTAAAAAAGGATTTGCATCTCTGTGAAATATATTTTTGCGAACATTCCTGTTTAAAAAATCAGGATATCCAGTGTGTATTGCAGTTATGTCCCATACCATTCCCTGAACATAAATAGGCACATCACTTAATAATCCTTCACGAACAGCTTTCTCTAATATCAGCATTACTTCCTGTGACCTTCCAGTACCTAAAACAGGTATCAAAACCTTCCCGCCTCTTGCTAGAGTTTTCTTTACATAATTAATCAGCTCAACTTCACAGCTCTTCCTTGAAGGAAGTATATCATTTTTTGAACCATAAGTACTCTCAATTATAACAGTTTCTAGTCTTGGAAATCTTATAGCAGCTGGCTCCAAGCTTTGTGTTCTCAAATATTTCATATCTCCAGTATTATGCAAAAATAAGCCGCTTCCACTTAAAAAATTCTCATAGCCTTCCACTTTAAAATCATAAACATATTTCTTTGTTGGCTTAACTTTTTTAATTTCTTTAATCTGGTCAAACATAAAGTCTGATTTTATTAGTTTTTTATCTAAATCTGGAAAATCTATCTCTCCAAGGAGTAAACTATTACTAGATTTACTATTTTGCCAAGAGGTTTTTGATAACATTAATTGTCCTTTTTTACTAAATGATAATATTGGTATTCTTAAATCAAAACTGCCCTTATTCTTTTTTCTTGCTAATTTAGGTATCAAATTAACTAAGTGTTTATTTTCAATACCAATTTTTTCCACAAATTCTTTTATTTTAGTGGAATTATATATGCTAGCTGTATATATCTTATTATATTTGTTATAAGTAATTGTAGGAACTAATCCAAATTGTAATAATAAGAAAGTTATATCCTGTATTAAATCATAATTTACACTACTTGCAAAAATACTTCTCCCTTTATCATCTTTTTTATTAATTATTCCTCCATCTCCAGAAAAATACCCATATAAAAAGTTAGAAATAATTTCTTGAGATGACAATAAAATTTGAGAAGGCACTCTTTTATTATAGGCATTCTTTCCGCATTTTAAGATATTAGAAACTAAATATTTAAGTTGTTTTGAATTAAATAACACAACATTTTCCTTATATCTTAAATCACCAATTATACCAAAATTATCCTTTATTATCTTATAACAGTCTTCTAATATTTTATGATTAAAATTTGAAATACAAATAGTTTGAGAGTTTTTTCTAACATGCCCTTCTGCAACATGATAACCTAAAAATCTCGCAAAATCCTTATTTATTTTAAGTTTCTCTGAAAAAATATGTTTTACTCTGGGATGTTCTTTTATACCTAACTGGTTAAATACTCTTCTAACTCTTCTCATATGCACTTTATATTTTCTAGCAATTTCATTTTTATATTTTGCAAATTTATAATGTTCTATTATCCAATTTAATGCTTCATTCTTATCATTTTCTTTAAGTTCACTAAATCTAGTTTTATATCCACTTAAAATATTATCCAATAACTCAGAATTATTTACTCTAATTCTTAACTTTGGTGCATATTCCAAAAGATTTAATTCTGGTTCTCTGTTCAATAAAGGAATTTTTTTTGGACCAATAATAAAGTCTCCTTTATCCAAATCTTTAACTTTAACCTCAACCACCTCACCATCTTTAACAGAAAAAACACTGTGAGATTTTGTTACTGTTATTTTTCTGCCACTTGCTGTTTTTAATTCATATAAATCTTCATTAATAGGATGTCTTATAAAACTGGTTATAGGTTTAATTTCTGTTTTATATGTTTCAGGATTAAATACAATTGTTTTAAAACCATCTAGATTGGGCAGCTCTTCAGCAATACCCTTTTTAATAGCAAAATTTAATTTGTTAAATTGATTATCAATAATTTCTCCAATTGGTTTAAAAATTACATTATCTTCTTTATCAATCACAGTTACAGGAGTTTTCCAGTCAAGTGAATATAACAAATTATGCAATCCATTTCCTATATGCAAATGCACCATAGCACTTCCTATTGTATGCCCTGCATTATACAAAGTAATTCTTATATCAGGAGTTATATCACTTACCTCTTCATAATCTAAACATATAGTATGCTTTACCATTTCCTTAACATCTCTTGAACCAAACAAGCCTTTCTTAGCTTCTTTCTGCGCTATGCCAATAAAATCAAGAGCTAATAAAGCACTAATATCTCTTGTAGGTTTTGTACAATACAATGGACCTTTATATCCCATTTTATACAACCATGGAATGAAACCAGAATGATCTATATGAGGATGAGTTAAAATTACAGCATCTAAAGCTTGTATATTAAATTCAGGTGCATCTAATATAGGATAAGCATTTTTCTCATCAGCAGCTACATTCACACCGCAATCAAGTAAAACTTTTGACTCAGGTGTTTGCAGCAAAATACAGCTTCTTCCAACCTGGCGACCACCGCCTAAAAAACTAACTCTCACCCACTCATTTTTCTTATCCTTAGTCCATCCGCCATAAATTCTCTCACCAATATTGTTTAAAAATTTCTTCCTGTAATCATTATTTTCATATAAAACTCTCCTTATATTTTCAATTATCTTAGAACGAATAGCTGGTGTTCTCCTAATAAAAGGAATCCAGAAAGTTTCTTTTTTAATCTCTCTTAATAATTCTCCTTGTTTCCCAATAGCTAAACCTGGCTTCTCAGCTTCAATTATAACTATACTTCTCTGAGCATCAAATATAATCTCACTAATACCTGCATCTTTGGGTAAAATCTTTTCAATCTTCTCCTTGGCTTTTTCCATTTCAAGAGTTATAGAAGGATCAGGTCTAAGTTCAATTCTTTTCTTAATACTATTAACTATGTTTTTAATTATTGCACTTCCAGTTAAAAAAAACTCTTTATCCTTAGTATACAAAATAATATTTGCACCTTCAAAACAAGAGTTGCTTACAAGTTTCTTATCAGGTATCTGACTTAAAACTTCTTCTAATATTTTAATCATTTTCTACAAATCCTTAAAAATCTTTTTTCTATTCTTGAATTGTATAATTAACTTTTTTAGTTAGAACTTTTTTTACCCCTTCTTTTGTAATAGTTACTACATCTATCCCTTCTCCAGTATTTACATCTCTTTGTATTGCTGCATTCACTCCTTTCACAGCTAACTTAATTCCATCTTGAATTGATAAATTTTCTTTGTATAAAGTATCAAAAACACCAAATGCAAACTCAAATCCAGAACCAACAGTTGAATAACTTTCTTCTTTCATAACAGATCCATCAGGACCTATATTATAAAGATAAAAACCAGTATTATCCTTGCCACCAACTAAAAAACCAGTAACAGCTAATATTGGTGAAAACTTTCTTATATTATGATAAACTATAGTTCCCAGCAAATTTACAGCTTCTTTTATTGTAGCAGACCTTTTTGTTCTAATTCTTTTCAAATTCAACTCTGCTCTTATTAACTTAACAACTAATTGTATATCAGACACTGAACCAGCTGTAGTAACTGCCAAATTATCAGTTATCTTAACAACTTTTTCAACCTTTTTATTAGAAACTATTTGTCCACCTAGAGTAGCTCTTTTATCAGCAGCTAATATTATACCATCTCTGCAGACAATACCAACAGTTGTAGTACCTTTCTTGGTTATTCCCTTCAAATCTTCATTCATTTTTAATTCACCAGAATTCTATATTAAATTAAAATTTCTTGATTTATAAACTTTTCTGTCCTGCAAAATTCAGAGAATTTTGTTATATTCAATTTTTTAGTAAACTTTATATATATTAAATAATTAAACTATATTATGAATAAAAACATATTGTTAGTTTCAGGTGTTATTGCTGTTCTTGTTGTTTTAGGGATTGCACAAACAGGAAATCCAGATTTAATAACAGGAATGATTGGATACAAAATGGTAAAAAGTTACCACCCTAGTTTTATACTTGGTTTTGCAGCACTAAAATTAATTGTTATTGCATTGGTATCCTTTATATTTTCAATAATATTTTGGACTACTCACAAATGGGTTATGAAAAAGAAATAATTTTTTTATTTTTTTTAATCCAAAATCTCTAACCCAACATTTTCTTTAGCTCTGTCTTCAACAGCAATCCTGTATTTCATTGACAAAGCCTTCATCTTATTATACCAAATATTCTTTGATCTCATTATAGAAATAATTTTCATAGCAATAAATCTCTTCCAGTTTCCCTTAACAATCAAGCCAGGGGATATTTCAATAAAATCTATCTTAAGAGCATTATATATTTTCTTCTTTCTCATGCTAGCTCTGTCATAATCACCCTTGCCCTTCATACCCATATACTCAATAATTATATTTAACTCAGGCAGCCAAAAATCAGGATACCATACTCTCACTTTTCTATCTTCATCAGTTATAGCTAATGGATATTCATAAAGAAAATGTATTCTCTCTTCTTTCAAAAACTTAGAAATCTCCCTCTCACCATGAGACTTAAAATCTTGTTTTTCAAATATTCTCTTATCAGGAAATCTTCTGTGAGGAACAAATCTTCTTTCTCCAGGTTTAACAAATCTTCTTTCTCCAGGTTTACTAGGAACAAATTTTCTATGAGGGACAAACTTTCTATGAGGGACAAATTTTCTTTCTGGAATAAACTTCTTGTCTTTAACACCCTTGCTTTCACCTAAACTAGGCTTTCTTACCTCCTGCTCTAATCTCTTAATAACCTCTTGCTGTATAGGTTTCTTAACAATTTTTACAGGTTTCTTAACAGGTTTTCTAACTGCCTTAGGTTTAGCTCTTTTAACAGGAATTTTCTTAACTGTTTTTTTTACTCTTTTTTTAACAATTTTCTTTCTTGCCATAATATACTTAAATTTTTTTAATTTATAAACTTTTTTATTATTTTTGGGTAAAAGTTAAGAGATATTAAATAGAATATTTTACTTTTTATTCTTCTCTATATTGTGATTTTTTTACTAATTCTAGTTCTTCAGGACTATCAAACCATCTTACAACAGTATGAATTAAAGATTCATGATCATTTAATGCTGTAATCATTTTTTCTAAATAAAGATGTAAATCCATTCTTTCAACTACAGTAACTCCTATAGAATCTGCAGAACAATAAGGTTCATAATCTATATAATTCCCATTTCTTTCAACAATTATTTTTCCAAGTCTACCTTCTGCAGGACCAACAAGAACTCTAACTATATCATCACGTTGGTATACAGTAGGTTCTGGATTTTCTACTCTTTTACTCGACATTGGATAAAAATTATCTACACTTATTGGTTTAAGATTTTCATTTCCTATTTTATTCTCCTCTTTCTCTGAAATACTGTTCTACAGGTTTTCCATCAATTTCCAAATAAACCCTTTTTCCATCAATTTCATAGAATTTTTCTGGTGTTTCTCCACCGATAACATTATCAATTCTCAATTCAATTGTTGGTCTTTGAAGTAATTTGTCAACTTTTCTTTCTATTTTTCCTTGTCTTATAAAGTCTGGAATTGTCGCAATTGAAGCTCCACCTATAACTGCAACAACAGTTATTCCTAATCCTAATGGTTTATTTTCTGTCATTTTAATCAATATTTTAGTATATCTACCCATATATAAACCTTTCTATCTGTTACTACCATAGAATAACACCATAACCAAAATACAAAGTATTTTGCTACTCCCTCTCAACAAGCCTCTCAGCATTATACACAACCCTTCTAATCTTTCCAACAGCATCTATATTAGCTGAAATACTATCTATACCTCTCCTAACCAACCATTCAACCATATCAGGTCTACTACCAGCCTGTCCGCAAATTGAAGTTTCAACATTGTTCTCTTTACACACTTTAATAACTCGTTCAATCTGCCTCAAAACAGCAGGATGCATCTCATCATATAATCTCTGTACTTTTGCATTATTCCTGTCAACAGCTAAAGTAAATTGTGTCAAATCATTTGTTCCAAAGGAAATAAAATCTATACCTTCTTTGCAAATCTCATCAATAATTTCAACAGCTGCAGGAGTTTCAACCATAACACCAAACTCAATTTCCTCCAAAGCCTCCAAACCAACCTCTTTCAAATACTGCTTAGCTTTTTTAATCTGCTCAACAGAAGTTACTAAAGGTATCATAACACCAACATTAGTAAATCCCTCATTATGAATTTTCTTTATAGCTTCAAACTGTGCTTTCAATAATTCAGGTTGGTCTAAATCTCTCCTAATTGATCTCCACCCCATCATAGGATTATCTTCTTTTGGCTCTCCCTCACCACCCTGCAAATGCCTGAACTCATCTGTTGGAGCATCAAGAGTCCTGTACCAGACAGGTTTTCCTTTAAAATTAGAAGCAATTTTCTTTATATCTTCAGCCAGATTATTAACCAACTCATCTTTTCTGCCTTGTTCAATTAAATAATAAGGATGAACTTTCCTTCCTAAAATTATAAACTCACATCTCAATAAACCAACACCATCAGCTCCTGTCTTAGCAGCTTTCTCAGCAAATTCTGGCATATCTAAATTAACCTTAACCTCAGTTTTAGTTTCTATCTTCTCACCCTCTGCAACATCAACCTCTATTTTTTCTTCTTTATGCTCAACATCAATTATACCTTTGTAAATATTTCCAGTATAACCATCAACAGTAACCTCTTCACCATCTTTCAAAACCTGTGTAGCTTTCATAGTTCCAACAACTACAGGCAGACCCATCTCTCTTCCTATGATCGCGGCGTGACAAGTCGTGCCTCCAGCATCAGTTATTATAGCACTTACTATTTTCATTTTTGCAACAAAATCAGGATTTGTCATTCTTGCAACCAGCACATCTCCCTCCTGAACTTTAGATAAATCTTCCAAACCATGAACAATTTTTACTTTTCCAGAGCCCATTCCAGGACCTGCATTCAAGCCTTTTAATAAAACCTCTTTCTCTCCCAACTCTCTCTGCTTCTCCATAACTTCTTTAGTCTTCTCAATTGTAGTAACTGGCCTTGACTGAACAATGTAAACTTTATTTTTCTCAATTGCAAACTCTATATCCTGAGGAATACCATAATGCTTTTCAATCTTTACACCAAGCTCACTTAAAATTTTTATATTTTCATCACTAACCTTCTGCTCACCGCCTTTCTCTAAAGTTTTTTCAAAATTTCCTCCGGTTTCCATATTTCTTAATATAGCAAATTCCTGCTTGTGTAATTCTTTCTTAGTATCAAAATTTTTCTTGTCAACTAAATATCTGTCAGGAGTAATTGTACCGCCAACAACAGTTTCACCCAATCCAAATCCAGCTTCAATAACAATCTCATCTTCATTTGTAGAAGGATTTTTTGTGAACATAACACCAGCAGAATCAGAATTAACCATTTTCTGCACAATAACAGAAATAAATACTTTGGAATGCTCAAAATTATTCTTCACCCTGTAATATATTGCTCTTGCAGTAAACAAAGAAGCCCAGCACTTTTTAACATTTTTTACTAACTCTTCATCCCCTCTGATATTCAAATAAGTAGCCTGCTGCCCGGCAAAACTAGCAGTTGGTAAATCTTCAGCAGTTGCACTTGATCTTACAGCAACAAAACTCAATTCTTTTCCAGTCTTAATAACATTAACACTTTCTCTGCTTGTAGTCTTAATAACATCAATATCAATGTTCATAATATTATAAGCATTTTTAATATCTTTTTTTAATTCATCAGGAACTTTGGAATCCAGGATTATCTCCTGCACTTTCTCAGAAGCATCATAAAGCTTGTCAGTATCCTCAACATCTAAATTAGCTAATACAGAATAAATCTTTTTGTCAATCCCAATATCTTCAATAAATTTCTTATAAGCCTGGGCAGTAACACAAAAACCAGGAGGTATTGGAAGACCTATATTAAACATCTCTCCAAGGTTTGCTCCTTTACCGCCTACCTCAGCTATATTACTCTTATTTACCTCTTTAAACCATAAAATATTTTTCATTATATCCCCTGTTTAATATTTTATCAAATGTTTATTTATTTAAAGATTTTGGCTTAACAGAAATCAAATTATTAAAGTTCCACTACTCAATTTAAGTGGTTGTTTTCCCTCTACTTTTTTAACTTCTTTGTCTAGTTCTTTAGTAAAAATATCTGCTTGTTCCTCATCAAAATATCTCTCTCCGCAATTTTTACACTCTCCACAAACTGCATCTACCAATAACTCTCCAGGATTTGGCACACTTATTAATACTTTTTTCTCTACAAGTTTTATTTCTCCTTCACATAATGGACATTTTTTTAACATTTTAATCCCCTCTTTTTCGATGTAAACAATATTTAACTATATCTCCTATATCTGTACTAAAATCTTTACATGATTTCCCTATTTTTTTTACTGCTGGTTTTGAATAATAAAAAACATATTCCCCAATAGCAGCACCTTTTTTTGCTAACAATGGAGCTGAGACAATTCCACTAGCTATATCAATTGTTAATCTTAATGCATAAGGTGTTTCAGGAGAGAAATGCTGTATAAAAAAATCAAGCCCAATACCAACTCCTACAGCTGAAGCAAGACCTGCTGTTCCACCTAATATTTTTCCATATAAACTTCTCATAATTCCTTCTTCCCCATCTATGTCTTCATTCATTATTTTTCTGCTTACTCCTTCATTTATAAACCTTACCAATACTTTTTTTAAAAGAAATATTACAAAAAATTTCATTTTTTGAGAACTCCGAAAGTTTTATAAAGTATATATTGGGGTATATATTTGATTAAAATGTCAACTTTATTTAATGAAGATTTTAGAGAATTTCAAAGTAATTTAGAAAGGAAAATTAAGTTAAGAAGAGGACCTGTAGATCCAAGTAGAAGATCTTTTCTAAGAACAATTGGATTAGGAGCAGGTGTCGCATTGATAGGTTGTGGTGGAGATAATGGTGGAGGTCCAGATCCAAACGACCCTTTAGTTGAAAGATTAACAAATGATTCTATTAAATCTGCCAGACCAAAAGTTGTTGTTGATTCTCTAGGTGTTGTTCATATGTTATATGAATCACCAACAGGTACTGGAAGTAATTATGAAATTATGCATACTCAAAATGATGGTCTTGGATGGTCAGCTCCAGTAAAAGTTTCAAAAGACAGAGCAGGAGATGACGAGACTGTTTCAGTTGCTACAGATGCTCTTGGAAACCTTCATTCTGTATGGAATAACCGCGCCACTAAACAAGTTTTATATTCTGGATACAACGGAACTTCATGGTCCCCTGCACAAGTTGTATACACTTCTATAAATGATATTAATTTAAATCCTTCAGTAGCTATCAATCCAGATAATAATTTTCCACATATTACTTTAAATGAGTTTGAAAGTGGAATCGGAAACGGAATATGGGAAGTTTATTTTGATGGGGCAGTTTGGACACCTGCTGAAAAGATATCTGAAGATTCAATAGACTCTTTATATCACTCATTAGCATTTGATTCAGATGGAAATCGTTTTAATGTATGGGAAGGTTGGGACGGAGCAGTTCTACAAACTTGTTACGCTCAACACAATGGTTCAGTATGGCAGACACCAGCAATTGTTCCAAATCTAAGCGCGCGAGATAGATTTGGACCAAGGATAGCTGCAGATGATCTTGGTAAAGTTCATGCTCTTGTTTCTGAGGATGTAGCTGGGAATAGAGAAATTCAGTATTTTGCTTTTGATATTTTAGCATCTTTATGGTCAAGCCCTGAAAATGTTTCGAAAATGACAGGAATGTCAAGATTTCCTGCAATCTCTGTAGATGAAAATGGTGTTCCTTGTGGAGCGTGGGAAGAAGGAGACGGCGGAGATGGAACAGGTGTTTATTTTTCAAAAAGAAGTTCTGGAGTTTGGACTCCAGCCAGAATTGTTTCACAAGATGTAGATATGTCTGCATATCCATCAGTAGCAGTAGGACCTGCACAGATATATACAGGATTTGTTAAAGGCGACGCAAGCGACGAATCAACATATGAAGTTATGTGTGAGACAGCGCAGAGATAATAATAAAAAATTATATGAAAGAACTCATGATCCAAAAAAGATATATCAAGGGATAGCAATAATTTATGACCCTGATGAAGGTCAATGTATAACTTTTTATGGTTTTTGTGAAAAAAAAGATTTTGATTTAGATGTTAGAGGTGGTAAACAGCCAGATGGGCGTAAAATTTTAAAGTCAACTTGGCTTGATGAACCAACAGATTCTGAAGGTATTGACAAAATAGCTCATGAATTATTCCATCTAATTCCACAATAAAAAGTAAAATACTCCTATAACTTCTTCTCTTACCTTTTACCCAAACTCAACCAATATCTTTATAAACAATATTCATAAAATATAAACTAATGCAACCAGAACTAAGTATAATTTTATGCGGTCATGTTGATAGTGGAAAAACAACAGTTACACATCTTTTAACAAATAAATGGACAGACACTCATTCTGAAGAATTAAAAAGAGGTATAACAATTAGATTAGGCTACGCAGACACAACCATCTACAAACAAGGAAAAAATCTTACTCTAACAAAAACACAAAAAATAGAAAAAAAAATAAGTTTTGTAGATGCACCAGGGCATGAAACTTTAATGGCAACCATGCTTTCAGGCTCTGCAATTACAGATGCAGCTATTCTGGTTATAGCAGCTAATGAACCATGCCCTCAACCACAAACAAAAGAGCACTTAATGGCATTAGAAATCACAGGTTTAAAAAATATTATCATCATCCAAAATAAAATTGATCTAGTAGATGAAAAGCAGGCTAAAACCAACTACAAAGAAATAAAGCAGTTCATAAAGGGAACAATTGCAGAAAAAGCACCAATTATTCCATTATCTGCACAGCACAAAGCAAACATAGAATATTTATTAGAAGAACTAATCAAAATAAAAACACCAAAAAGAGACTTAAAAAAACCACCATTAATGTTAATAGCAAGATCCTTTGATATAAATAAACCTTCTTCACAAATTGAAAAACTTAAAGGAGGAGTTATAGGTGGCTCTTTGAAATATGGAACTTTAAAATTAAAGGACAAAATAGAAATAAAACCAGGCAGAAAAATTGAAAAGCAGGGTAAAATCCAATACCAACCAATTAAAGCACAAATTATCTCAATAAAAACAGGAGGAGAAGATGTAAAAGAATTAACTCCTGGTGGTAATGCTGCTATTCTTACCTCTCTGGACCCAAGTTTAGTCAAGGCAGACAGTTTGACAGGTAATATTGCAGGTTTGGAAAATAAACTCCCAGAAACACGAGAAAAATTAAAATTAAAAGTTCATTTACTGGAAAGGTCTGTAGGAACAAAAGAAGAATTAAAAATACAGCCAATAAGAAAATTAGAGCCTTTAATGCTGAATGTTAATGCAGCAACAACTGTGGGTGCAGTTTCAGAAATTCACAAAGACTTGGCAGACATTACTTTAAAAATCCCAGTATGCTGTGATAAAAAAGAAAAAATAACAGTCTCAAGAAGATTTGGCTCTAGATGGCATCTGATTGGCTGGGCAGAGATTGTTGGTTAAAATTTTTCCATTATTCTTATATTCTCTAATTCTTTTTCTCTTTCCTCTAAAGCACTTTTAAATTCTCTAGCATACCTCACATCTGTAAAATATAATTTTGTTTTATCTGATAGATGCAGATTTAAATCCCCGCAAGTTCTCTCAATCAAAGAAAAATTCCTTCTTTCTTCTCCACTTAAAACACCCAACTCGCACAAAGCTCCCAAAACCAAATCATCTCCATTCCCAATCTCTTCCCAATTCACTTCAAGTTTATTATCCCAAAATATTGCATATTTTGCTAAATTTATCTCAAATAAATCTCTTAATAATCCAGAACGTTCTCTATATACTTCCATCAACTCCATTCCCTCACTCATGCTCTAAAACAAATAGAATTAATCTATAAAAAGCTTTCCATAAAACACAATACTTATAAATATAGTTTAGATTATAAATCCAAAATGACAAGCTTAGTATCAAAAATTTTTGAAGAAATTCCATTTGCAGGAACTTATAAAAAACAATGCCCAGATGATGTAACATTTAAAGACCAGGGTAAATTGCCTTTAAGCCCACCTGAAATTAGATTAGAATACAAATTTGAATTTGGTAGGTTAGTTATCAGTACAGCAGGATTGAATGATATGAACTTTATTAATGGCTCAACTGGTTGGGAAGCTCCTGAAAAAAATTTTTATGATACAAGAATGGATGATTTATACACAAGACTGCTTAAAATGTTGGAAGATTCTAGAAGAGAATTAATTTCAAGACCAGAAATTGGAAGATATCCTTCTCTACTTTCTTTAGATGTACAAAAAGATGCTAATTTTAGAAGAGCAGCAGTTATTGATGTTGAGTATTCTGAAGAAGATTTGCCTTTTTCACACCTAGAACAAGAATTAAAAAAATTATATGAAATTTCTGAAAGCAAATCATTCCCAACAGTACCGCTTCATTTGGAACTTAATAATGGAATAATATTACAATTTTATAATGAAAGTCTTGGGGCAATATCAATTGTCGCACCTTCTCATTTCCCAAAAGAAGAATATGAAAAATTAAAATTATTTTTTCTTGAAAACCCGGTTTTAAAAGAGAGAGAGCCAAATATTAATACAAAAAATATTCATGTATATAATTCTCACTTTAGAATTATATTTGGTAATGAAGGTCATCCACTTTTAGAACAAGCATTTAAAACAGACATAGAACAATTGCCAAAACAAGAATATACTTAAACAACCCTTGCTACCATAGATACCTTGTCACCATGTTTCAGCCTCATAACTCTAAAGCCTTGTGTAGCTCTTCCAATGCAGGAAATATCTTTGACACTTACCCTTATCACAATACCTTTCTCAGAAACTAAAATCAGTTCATCATTTTCAAGAACAGTTTTAATGCCGACAACATTGCCATTTCTGGAACTAACTAATATATTCTTTACACCTTTTCCGCCTCTCCTAATCCTATGATACTCTGCAAAACTTGTTCTCTTCCCAAAACCATTCTCAGTTACTGTAAACAATGAAGCATCATCAAAAGCAACCTCCATTCCAACTACCTCATCATTCACTAATCTTATTCCTCTAACACCTCTGCTAACTCTTCCAGTAACCTCAACATCTTTCTCATTAAATCTTACAGCTTTTCCTTTCTTGGTGCAGACAATAAAATCCAGATTTCCAGAACTTATTCTGGTTTGAACAACCTCATCTTTCTCTTTCAGATTTATAGCCAATATCCCACCCTGTCTTGGATTGCTAAACTCTTTCAAAGAAGTTTTCTTAACCAAACCCTTCTTAGTTGCAAAAACAATATAATCATCTTTAAACTCTTTCACAGCTAAAACACTATTAACTCTCTCACCTTCTTTCAGATTAAGAATATTAATTATAGCTTTCCCTTTTGAATATCTTCCAGCTTCAGGAACTTCATAAGCTTTCAACCAGTGAACTTTGCCTTTATTTGTAAAAAATAATAAATAATTTAAATTAGAAGTTACAAATATATTTTTAACAATGTCTTCTTCTTTTACACTAGTTCCTTTTATACCCAAACCACCTCTTTTCTGTTTTTTATAAAGTTCTAAAGCAACCTGTTTTATATAACCTGATTTAGTAACAGTAACAACAATATCATTTTCCTGCACTAAATCTTCTTTTTCAAGTTCTTCCTCAACATCTAAAATCTCAGTTCTTCTCTCATCTTTATATTTCTCTTTAACTTCTAATAATTCTTCCTTAATTAAATTAAATATCTTCTCATTTGAACCTAATAATTCTCTTAAATCTTTAATCAACACCAATAATCCCTTATACTCATTCTCCAATTTCTCAGTTTCCAAAGACGTAAGTCTTTGTAATTTCATATCCAATATAGCATTTGCCTGCTTCTCACTTAAATTATAATTACTTACCAAACCTTTTCTAGCTTCAACAACATTCAAAGATTTCTTAATCAAGCTAACAACATTATCTATTTCACCCAAAGCAATTCTCAAACCTTCTAATATATGCGCCCTGTCCTCAGCATTTCTCAATTCAAACTTACTTCTGCGAACAACAACATTCTTTCTGTGAAAAACAAATTCAGAAATCATATCTCTCAAATTCAAAATTTTTGGCTCATTATTAACCAAACCTAACATTATCACACCAAATGAACTGGAAAGTGAAGTTAAATTATACAGCTGGTTTAAAACAACATCAAGATCATAACTTTTTTTAATCTCAATAACAATTCTCATGCCTTTCTTGTCACTCTCATCTCTAATATCTTTTATACCCTCTATTTTTTTATCTTTAACTAAATTAGCAATGCTTTCAATCAAGTTTGTTTTATTAAGCATGTAAGGAATTTCTTTTACAACTAATCTGCCTTCTTCTTTATCAATTTTAGCTTTTACATTTATTTTTCCTCTCCCAGTTTTATAGGCATTTAATATTCCACTTTTCCCGCAAATCATTCCGCCAGTAGGAAAATCAGGCCCTTTAATAACTCCAAATAATTCATCAACACTAATCTCATTATTATCTATAAATTTTACAACACCATCAATTACCTCAGAAATATTATGTGGTGGTATGTTTGTAGCCATACCAACTGCAATACCAGAACTTCCATTTATTAATAAATTTGGAATTTTACAGGGCAAAACAACAGGCTCTTTTAAACTTCCATCAAAATTTGGAATAAAATCAACAGTATCTTTTTCTAAATCTGTTAATAATTCTTCACCAATTTTAGCTAACTTAGCCTCAGAATATCTCATTGCTGCAGCAGGATGTCCATCAATTGAATTATGTACAAAAACCCCAGAATCTAATAAAAAATTATGGAATTTATTTACAGTGATATCATAAACATCTTCAGTATAATCTAGAAATTTAATACCAATTACATAATGGTTATATTTTTTTGCTAAAGAAACCATTTCATTTTCATCTTCAAAATATTTTATTGCATTTTCAAACTTTGGAAAACAATTATTGGTTCTATAATTATTATAATTATCTGCATTTATATTCTTTTCACCAATTTCAGAAATTAATCTATTAACATAATGCAAAACTTTGTTTTTAATAATTTTATTCTTATATTCTTCATTTTTCCAATTTATTCTTTCTAAATTATTTGGTTTATTATTAAATTTATTAAAATTTATATGATGTCTCACAGGACCATTAGAAACTTTATATTTTTTATTTTTTAAGTTATATTTATCAACAATATCATGTACAAAAATATACTTTTCAGTTTTATTATCTTTTATCATTAAATAATCTTTTAATTCTGTATTTCCTCTTATTGGACTTTTTTTGAAATAACCAGGCATTAAACTATCTTTTGGAGTTAAATCTTTAGCTTCTTTATATCTCATATTTTTTAATAAAAATTTATGATTTGATGTGCATCTGATTTTTTCTCCAGTATCTAATGTTAATTCAATTATCTTTGTATTTTTCTTTGTCAATCTTGGATTTTTAGCTTCCCCAACTACAATATTGCCTTTTTTATTGACAGAATAAACATAAAATATTTCATTTTTTTTATAAATTTTACAAAGCTCTTTAAAACTTTTAGAAGTACCATCTAATAATTTTATTTTTGTATCTTCTGTAAAACAACCAAAATTTCCATGTCCCTTAACTAAAGGGTATCTTAAACTAAAATCTTGAGCCATCCTAACCAAAGCATCATATATTGAGGCATCTCCA
Organism: Candidatus Woesearchaeota archaeon; assembly: GCA_965603615.1. Lineage (GTDB taxonomy): Archaea > Nanobdellota > Nanobdellia > SCGC-AAA011-G17 > JACPIM01 > CBFCXS01. Next base: position 5,219 of record CBFDDQ010000008.1, on the reverse strand, counting down.
TGAGGATGATATTTAAAACACTCACCAACAATTCTAGCAGATTTTACAAAAGGTTTATTATAAAATAAATTCATTCCATACATAGAAAATAAAATTCTTCTGTGAACAGGCTTCAAACCATCTCTGATATCGGGCAAAGCCCTCTGCATAATAACACTCATAGCATAATCTATATAACTATTCTTCATCTCGTTCTCAATTAATGTTCTCTTAATTTCTTTCATTTTAATTTATTTTGGGATAATTAATATTTAGTTTAATATCATCAAGTCTATGTCTTCTTATTAGTTTCAAAGCTCTTTCAATTCTACCAACCTGATCTTCATACATCTTTGTTAATCCATTATCTCCACCCATCATTTTTGCACATAATGCATTCTCAATATTTTTATTATAATCTGCTTCAACTAATAACTCAATATCTCCAATATTGCAAACTCTCTTTCTATCACCATTATTAATCATTTCATATTGTTTTTTTTCAATCTCTCTAAGATAATCCCCAAAAGTTAAAACACCAGTTTTCGCACAATCAATAATTCCACCTAAATCACCGCCAGCCTTAACAAATCTATCTATATATTTATCAAAAACTTCTCTTACTCTTTGTTTAGCTCTTTCAGGTCTAAACATCAACAACAGCCTCCTTGGCATGTTTCATTATGAACTCTCTCCTTGGCTCAACCTCACTGCCCATTAATATAGTAAATATCTCATCAGATTTCATTGCATCTTCTAAATCAATTTTTTTAAGGTTTCTAGTTTCTTTATTCATTACAGTTTCTTCTAACTCATGTGAATCCATCTCACCTAGACCTTTGAATCTTTGAACAATTGACTTATCTCCAATCTCTCCTAAAACTTTTTTCAATTCATCTTCATCTCTAACATAAACTGATTTTTTCTTTTTAAGAACTTTAAACAAAGGTGGTTGAGCCACATAGATATAGCCTTTTTTGATTAATTCAGGTGTGTATCTATAAAAAAAAGTTAATAACAAACAAGCTATATGATTTCCATCAACATCTGCATCACAAAGTATCACAATCTTATGATATCTTGTTTTATCAGCATTAAATTCATCACCAACTCCGCAGCCAAGGGCAGTTATCAAATTTACAATTTGCTCATTTTTGAAAATTTTATCAATTCTAGCTTTCTCAACATTTAATATTTTTCCCCTCAAAGGTAATATAGCCTGAAATTTTCTATCCCTTGCAGCCAATCCTGTCCCAGCCGCAGAATCACCTTCAACCAAAAACAATTCACAATTTTCTGGATTCTTATCCTGGCAGTCAGCTAATTTTCCAGGTAATGAACCACTTTCCAAAACACTTTTTCTACGAGCCAAATCTCTTGCTCTCTTAGCAGCTTCACGGGCATTTAAGCTTGCAACACATTTCCCAACAATAAGTTTAGCAACAGAAGGATTCTCCTCAAAAAAGTTGCACAAGTTCTCATAAACTATAGAATCAACTATACCTTTAACTTCTGAATTACCAAGCTTGGTTTTAGTTTGTCCTTCAAATTGCGGCTCTTTTAATCTTACAGAAATAATAGCACTCAAACCCTCTCTTACATCATCCCCTGATAATCTTTTGTCAGAAATCTTGTTCTTCTTTACATAATCATTCACACTTCTTGTCAAAGCAGTAAAAAAACCACTTAAATGACTCCCGCCTTCAATTGTATTTATATTATTTGCAAAAGAAAATATATGATCCTGAAATGTATCATTATACTGCATAGCAATCTCAACATGCAGATCATTTTCCTGCTTGTTAAAATATATTGGTCCATTTAAAACTTTTTTATTCTTATTCAAATACTCAACAAATTCTACTACTCCCTTTTCAAACTTATATTCTTGTTTCTTGTCTTTTTTATTATCAACTAAAACTATACCTAAACCTTTGTTCAAAAAAGCCAGCTCCCTTAATCTCGTATTTAAAATTCCAAAATCAAAATCACTAACAGAAAAAATTTCACTGCTGGGCAAAAAAGTTATTTTAGTTCCTGTCTTCTCACTATTCCCTTTTTCTTCTAACTTTGAAACAGGCTTGCCATTTTCATATCTCTGAAAATAAACTTTTTTGTTCCTGAAAATTTCAACTTCTAGCCATGCACTTAAAGCATTTGTAACAGAGATGCCAACACCATGCAAACCACCAGAAACTTTGTATGACTTGTGATCAAACTTTCCACCAGCATGTAATGTAGTTAAAACAACCTCAACAGCAGGTCTCTTTTCAACAGGATGCATATCAACTGGTATACCTCTTCCATTATCTTCTACTGTTAAACTCCCATTCTCATTAATTGTAACCTTAATCTCATCACAATAACCAGCCATAGCTTCATCTATAGCATTATCAACAGCTTCATAAACTAAATGATGAAAACCTCTTGTACTTGTATCACCACAGTACATTGCCGGGCGCTTGACTACTGCACTTAAACCTTTAAGAACTCTAATACTCTTTGCATCATAATTTGGATTTTCCCCACTATTTTCTGTCATTTTGAACAATAATTTATAGGTAAATTAACCCCCCAATATATCTATTCTAAAGACTTCTTTCTTTATAAAGGTTTCTTAAGCTAAAAACCCCATATTTAACCTTTAGAGCCCATATAAACCCAAATTTCACATTCTAAAAATCCCTTTATATATCTAATAGTTATTACAAGTAAGTAATAACAAAATAGAAAGGTTTATAAAGTAAAAAAACATAATAAATAATATAAAAAAAGGAGTTAAAAAATGACAAAATTAAATGAAAGGAATGTAGGAACTGAATATGCAGATTTGTTCCAAGACATAAGAGAAACAGCTAGAGCTGGAATAATTGAAAACCCTTGTGCTTTCGGTATAACACCTGAAAAAGTACAAGAACTTAGAGGAGTAGGTAAAAGAACTAGAGGTACAATGATTAAAAATATAGAACTTTATAAAAATCTAGCTTTACTTAGAAAAGCATGTGAGTTACTTGTATATAACAAACCAGTTCCTCAAAAATAAAAATGCCAACCACAGAAAAACTTGAAGAAATTGCAAATGAATGTCTAAGTGATGCTAGAGAATTAAGAGATAGTGGTGACATAGAAAAAGCAAGGATATATTTTGCTCTTTCTTGGGGTTTTAACAAATATTTAGAAAGAATGGATTTTCTGGAAATATGTACAAGAAGTTTGAAATTAACAGATTTAGATCCAGAAGAAGTCAAATTATATCAGGTTTTTGGTGAAGATATGGCTACTTATAGTATGGAGTTAACTGATGCAATTAATAATATCTTATCTAAACTAAGATAACTTTAAAAATCCCTATTTCTCTTTATTAATTCATGAAAAAAGTAATACTAGACACAGATTTTATAATCACAGCTCTAAAAAATAAAATACACATATTTGAACAACTAAAATCTCTTCTGAACATAAAATACAAAGTATACATAATAGACAAAACAATCCAAGAACTAGAAAACAAACCACAGGAAAAATTAGCAAAAATACTCATTAAAAAATTAAACATAATAAAAACAAAAGGAAATGAAAAAGTAGACTATTATCTAGCAAAGCAAAAGAACTCAATTGTAGCAACTCAGGACAAAGAACTAAAGGAAAAGCTTAAAAACCAAAAAATTCCAATTATAACAATAAGACAAAAAAAATATCTAAAATTATTTTAAAATGTTTTACAAAATTAAAGTAAAAGGACACATAAGAGTATCACCTAACTTATTCAAGGAAAATACAGAAAAAGCAATCCTTAAAGGCTTAACAGAACAATTATCCAATCACATAAGCCCTAACTTAGGTATAGTAATTGGTATATCAAATATTCATGAAGTAAAAGAGGGTATAATTATACCAGGTGATGGAGCAGCCTACTACAACACAATATTTGAAGCTTTAACATTCAAGCCGGAAATGCAGGAAATTATATTAGGGAATATATCAGAAATAACAGATTTTGGGGCATTCATGGATATTGGCTCAATTGATGGCATGATTCATATCTCACAAACAATGGATGACTATGTTTCATTCTCAAAAACAAATATTTTAACAGGAAAAGAATCAAAGAAAACTCTAAAAGCAGGAGACAAATGTCTTGCAAGAATTATAGCAGTCTCATACAAAGAACCAACAAATCCTAAAATAGGCTTGACAATGAGGCAGCCAAACCTTGGTGCAATTTCATGGTTGGAAAAAGAAAGAAAAGAGCAAAAAGTTAGAATTAAAAAAGAAACTAAAAAATGAAAACCCAACATATTAATTTAATTTTATATGGAATTTCAATTTTAATAACTTTAGGTCTACACTATTTTTTATTTTCTAAAGTAGTAATGCATTCAACTTTACATGTATTCTTAGGGATAATTACATTATTCTTAATTTTATTTATATTTACAGTTATTTTTAATAAGGGAAAAAAATGAGAAAAGTATGTAAAAAATGCAAAATATTTGTAACAGGACCAAAGTGTCCTTTGTGTAATAATAATCAGTTCTCTGAAAATTGGAAAGGCAGAATCTTTATCGTAGACCCTGAAAAATCAGAAGTAGCTAAACATATAGGCATTACAGCAAAAGGAGAATATGCAGTTAAAGTAAGATGAACATAAAAATTCTTGAAGAAAAAGATAATGCAATATTAAACAGAAAAGAATACTCTCTGGAAATAGAATCTCTAGATAAAACACCATCTAATGTAGAATTAAAAAAAGAATTAGTATCTTTCCTAAAAGCAAAAGAAGATTTAATAGCAATCAAAAGTATTAATCAAATCTTTGGCAAAAAAACATCTAAAGCTTTTGTATATATTTACAAAGATGAAAAATCATTAAAAGAAACAGAACCAGTTAAAAAAGAAAAACAAGCAAAACCAGAAGAAAAAAAAGAAGAAGCACCTAAACCTGCAGGACTACAACCTGAAAAAATTGAAGTTCCAAAACCTGAAGAAAAAGCTCAGGTTGAATCTAAAGAAGCACCAAAAGAGGAGAAAAAAGAATGACAGAAAATAGATGTCCAAAATTAGGAGAATATGAATGTGGGATGGGTCATGGTTATAGTTGTGGGTCTTATAATACTATAGAAGATATATGAATAACTATTGCACATGATGATGCCAAAAGAAACTGTGCTACAAACAAACATAGAATTTGTCCAAAAAGTCCAGACTTTGATAAAAATACTCCTAAAGAACTGGAGATA
>CBFDDQ010000007.1:0-27815 GCA_965603615.1 Candidatus Woesearchaeota archaeon | reverse complement strand
CAACATAGCACAAACTCTCATCAATAAAAATAATAACATAGAAGTAAAAGGAATATTTGAAAAATCAAAACAAAGCAAATATACACAGTTCTACAATCTACAAGAAAATAACATCTCAATACAATTTGACAAAAATAAAGGAACAATGCACCACAAAGTTTTCATAATTGACAACAAAACAGTAATCTTCGGTTCAATGAATCCAACAGAAGCAGGAAACACAAAAAATGATGAAAATGTTTTAATAATAACAAACAAAGACATAGCAAATAAATTTACAGAAGAATTTAACTCTTTACTCTAAATCTTTATTTTCCTGTTCTTTTTTCTCAACAGATTTTACAACAGACAATTCTTTACGAATAACATCATAGCCTAACCAAAGTAGTACAAGACCGCCTAAAGATATCCATGTTCTATAGTCATCCAAACTTTCATTAAAAAGATATTTCCCAGTTATACCAAGATGTAATGATGATAATCCTCCAAAAATTACAGATCCTATTAAAAATAAATATGCAACTCTATCCAAGGGTAATATTTCCCATTTTTTAATACATATAATTAAAACTACAAATATTCCTAGAAGAATAGGGAATAAAATATTATAATTTACCATTTTCTATCTATTACTTCCAATAACTGCTCCAATAATTCCACCAACAACAGCACCAGCAGGACTACCAGTAGCTAATCCTCCAAGTATAGCACCCCCAATTGCACCAACAAAAGTAGACTCCTGATTATTTTCCATAATTTATTTAATACATCAACAACTTATAAACTTTACTAAGAATTCATACTTTTAAACACAACATAACCTTTATTCTCTTCTAAATACTTCTCAGCTTTCTTAGTCAAACTACCAGAACTTAAAAAAATAACAGGCATTTTCAATTTATGACCTTTGGAATAAGCAAGAGTTAAATCACTGTCATTTATTTTCTTCTTAGCTCGACCAACAACCAAAAAATTCAATTTACCTATATCAGAATTAATAGAAGCAATAAAATTAACCTCTGTTCTTTTATTCATTTCCTCCCTAACAACATTAACATTATTCTCCCCTAAATATTTAACAACTTCATCAAAAAACTCATTTTTCTTAACAGATTTTTTCTCTAATTTTGGTTTCTCAACCTGAGTTCTTTCAGGTTGCTTAATTTTTGGTAAATAATTACCAGCTTCATCAAAAGGTAATAAATACCATCTCCAATAAATTTCCTCATTAAACTTAAAAGGAATAGCAAAATCTTTTAAATTTCTAAAAGCAACTCTTATACCAGCTCCTACCTCTCTATCCTTAACAACATTCTTCTCTTTTAACAGATTATATGCTTCTTTTTCCTTTCCAGGCAGATACTCATACAACATATCTAATTTACCTTCTTGCCCAGAAAAATAATAAACAGGACTGCCACCAATTTTAGCCTTGGAAATCTTAATATATTTTCCAGACAATAAATCAGATAATATAGCACCAGTCTGCATTAAATCTCTTTCAATCTTCTTAGCAGCATGAGCAGGCAATATAGGCCCATTAGACCTTATAAAATCCAAAACTACCTGTTTTATTGACTCCATACACTTTAAAACATCTTACATAATATATAAATTTTTACATATAAAAACTTAATAATTAGAGGCTATAGTTTATCTTATGCTAAAAAAGACCAAATTCAGACTTTTGTTCATATTATTCATTATTATAACTATTATATTTGCTATACACTCATATACAAACAAAACAGGCTGGTTTAATGACCATATTTTAATAACCATACCTTACCTAATTTTATTATTAATTTTCAGAAAAAAACTAAAACTTAACCCATTTATTTATTTTATCTTAGCCTTGGCAATGACAATTCACAATGCAGGAACATTTGGTTTTTATAATATATCCCCTTTACCAATACAATATGACCACATAACACACTTCTTTGGATTATTTGCAGTTACTTTTTTCTTCTATAATTACCTCTCAAAAAAATTAGAATTCAGCTTATTAGAAATAGCAGTAATTTCTGTATTAATAGGAATGGGTGTTGGTGCTCTAATAGAAATCTGGGAGCTCATAGCTCACTTTACAAGAAATGATTTTTTCATGGGTGTAGTCTTGGACAAAACAGACCAGGGTAGAGAATGGACAAACTCAATGATAGATCTAGTTTACAACGCATTAGGTTGCATTTCTGTAGTAATTTTAAAACAATTAAAAAGAATTTTTTAAGGCCTTATCCAGCCGCATTCCCAATAAGAACAATCATTTTCTTCATCAACTACACCAAGCAATAATTTCTTTCTAGTTGAATGAGCAACTCTGTTTTTAGCACTAAACTCATACCAGGAAAAAGTTTCAGTCTCATGAACAGGAAAAACTATCCATTTGGCATGATCCTCACCAGGCTTAACACCTCTATCATAAACCCTGAAATCTGCTCCAAATTTCAAAGCAGTCTTAACTACATAACCTCTGTCTCTCAAATCTCTAAAAACACAATAGCGCACCCAAAAATTATTCTGTAATTTTCTAACTCTCCTCAAAAACCCATCAAAATTTAGTTTATTCCCTTTATAATCAGTTATATTCATTTTCTTACTTTCTAATAAATAAGCAGCCTCAACTAAAGAATACTGAACTTTACCTTGTTTTACCTCGCCAAATCTTGATTTAGTATACATCTGTTTAGCTAAACCCTTATTCTCACTAGTAACATTATCCTTTACAAATAAACCTTTTATCTTAATCACTCTTACCATTAAAACAATTAAAAGAAAAAATATATAAAAAGCTTTCCATTCAATATATCATAATGAAAATTACATTTTTAGGAACTTCTTCAATGGTGCCAACAAAGGAAAGAGCACACCAGGCAATTCTTCTTAATTATAAAAATGAAAATATATTAATAGACTGCGGGGAAAATGCACAAAGGCAGCTAAAATTAGCAAACACTCCAATAACAAAAATAACAAAATTATTAATCACACACTGGCATGGTGACCATGTTTTAGGTATACCAGGATTAATCCAATCTTTAGCAGCTAATGAATACAAAAAAGAATTACAAATATACGGGCCAAACCACACAAAAAAATTAATAAAAAATATGACTAAGACTTTCTTCCTTGAAGGAAAAATTAAAATAAATATTCACGAAATAAAATCATCAAAAAAAATAATCAATGAAAAAGATTTTTACATAGAAGCAAAACCATTAAAGCATAACATACCAACTCTGGCATACAATTTTATAATAAAAGAAAAAATAAGAATAAAAAAATCTTACATTAAAAATGTAAAGGGAAAAATACTAAAAAAATTATCGCAGGGAAAAGATATTAAATATAAAAACAAAATAATTAAAGCAAAACTAGCAACATACAAGCAAAAAGCTAAAAAAATCTCCTTTATATCAGACACAAAATATTTCAACAACTTATATAAAATAGCTAATAACGCAGATTTACTAATCTCAGAAGCAACATATGCAGAAGAGCATAAACACAAAGCAAAAGAATATAGGCATCTTACAGCAAAGCAGGCAGCTCAAATAGCAAAAAAAGCAAAAGCAAAACAATTAATCATAACTCACTTCTCGCAGAGATACAAAACAACAAATATACTAACAAAACAGGCAAAAACAATTTTCAAAAACACAAAAGCAGCAGAAGATTTTATGGAAGTTTCACTTTAAAAAAAGTTTTCTATCTTTGTAGAACCAAAAAATCATCACAAAAATAATTAAAACCAAGATTAAACTAGGAAACATAACGGCTTCATTTTCAGTAGTATTATCATAACCAGACTTTAAAGGTGTAAATACTTCTTCACTTCTAATTTCACTGGAAGTGATGCCAAAATAACCTAGACTACTAATAGAAACCTGATAATAATTATAATTGCTATCTTCATGTATTTGAGTAATTTTTAATTCATTCCAATCATCTTTTAATTGATACAGTTTAACATTCTCAAATTCCTTCTTAACTTTAAAATTAATATCTGCATAATCAAAATATGAATTATCTAAATTAGAGCTTATTTCAAAATAAGAATAAGCATTTTCTAACTTATTATCAAATTGATGCTCAGAAATTTTACTTGCTTCTAAAGTTAATGAAGCATCTTGATTAAGAACTACATTCATTCCAATAAGAGGAATATTAGGATTATTAAATTCTATAAATGTATTAACACCTGATTCTATTGGTTGAGTTTGAATACTTTTTAAATTTGGACTTCCTCCGCCAGAAATGGTAGTAACACTAAACCCTCCTGTAGTTATTATACCTGTATTAAATGAATCTTCACATGAAGAAGTAAAATTCAAAGAAATATTTGTTTGAATTCCAGCAGCACAGGCATCAATTGTATAACTATGTTCACCACTCATAATTGAAGGAACATTATATGTTCCATTCCATATTGTATCATTATCACTATTTGTATTATTATAATATAAAGTTATTTTATCTCCATTATCAATTACAACTTGTACTTTATTTGCCTTATTATTCAAAAGATTAGTTTGTCTCATAGAAGTTGTTACTGTAAAATTTAAAGAATTTCCTGCCTGTATACTATTTGAACTTGTTGAAACTGAAAGTGTCCAAGGATGTAAAGCAACAAGTGTTACCAAACCAGGAGTTGAAGTACTATTCCTAAAAAATAAATATACCTTTCCATCCTCATCTATTATAGGTTGATTAAATGAATAAGTCTGCCCAGATGGAACAGCATAATGAAGTTTCCATACCTCATTTAAATTTGAATCATAATAATACAAACTTATATTTTTATTACCAATATAATCATTTTGGTAAAAATAAGACCCATCTAATCCATCTAAAAAAAGATTATTAGACATATATGAAGTAAAATTTCCTACTGAATCTATAAGAGAACCATCACTTGTATTAATAAGTTCTATAGAAAATTTTGGGGTTCCAAAACCAAGTATTCTTTTTGCAACAAGAATATTATCAGACCTTAAAGAAAATTGATACCAATGAGTATCCTGCCCACTAATATTTCTTTGCCATTTCAAAGTCCCATTTGGATAAATTGCATACATTAACCTATCATAAGCAGAACAACTAGTTAAAAAAGTATCTGTAGATTTTGTATTAGCAGTATAAACTACTCCATCTAAATCAACTATAGGAGCCAAATCTGGAATATCTCCAGTAGAATAATTCCACATTAAAGAACCATTAGTATAATTAAAAGCATATAAAGTTCCATTATTTGAATAATCATTAAACAAAGCAGAACAACTTGCTTCTTTTGTCCCGCTTCCAATATATATTAAATCATTATCCTCATCTATTGTAAGAGGACTTACAGTACTACCATCAGAAACTTCAGTTATAGTTGTACTCCATTTCACACTGCCATTTGGATTAAAAGCCCTAATTGAGGGTGTATTAATACCTACAAAATTAATAAAAATAATACCATCTTCATTAATAACTACTGAATCTTTTCCATGGGTACCATTAAACTGATATGACCATTTTGGTTCACCAGTACTTGCATTATAAGCTATTAAAATATCATGCCAAATATCTGGCCAATATAAGGTATTATTTTTTGAAAGAGTTAAATCACTACCACTCGTACTAGAACCAGAAATATTTCTCTCCCACATTATAGTTTGATCAGTTTTATTAATAGCCATTAATTTGCCTTCATTCTTTACTAGAGGAGGGGAACTTACAGTTTCACCCTGTGTTTTAACAAATAATTCATCATCATTGCCTCTTATTATATCTCCTGACCCAATACCTCCTAAATTTTTTGTCCAATGTATTGCAGGATAAATAGGATCAGAATAATAATTAGAATGTCTTGTTCCTCTTTTATCTATTTCTTTTCTAGGCCAAGAAGTATTAGCTAAATCTGAATTAATAAAACCGCCTTGTCTTACAGTCCACCACATTGTTAAATTATCTAATTCAGACGTCTTACTAGTATCTGTAGTATTAAATGTCACTTTAATTCTTAATCTAAGAACCTTAGCAGTTGGATTATTAACAGGATCAGCACTTCTTTCCAATTGAATTGTAGATATATTTATAGGAGAACTTGTAAAGCCATTTTCATTTCCAGAAAGTTGCTCATTTGGATATATATCATTACTCTCATCTAAAACCTGAACTATAAAAGAAGTACCTGCAGGAGTTATACTATCAAAAGTAATATTTATCCATGCAGCAACACTCACAGGAATTATAGATTCTGTAATTATATAACCAGATGAATTATAAGGCTTAGCAAAATCAGTTGTATTAATTAATTGTAATCTTTTACTTGAAAAATTTACATCTACACTAACTTTTGTACTTATACTATCATTATCAGTAAAAAAATCTGACCAATTACCACCACTATGACTAATACTAGAAGCAGCAATAGAGAAATTAAACATATCTGGATCATTTTCCCATTCTAAAACATCTAAATCAATACTAACATATCCAGTATTATCACTCAAAACAAAGAAACCTAATACAAATAATACTACCAAAACTATTGAAATCAAATTCTCCTTCCATTTAGTATTAGATTTCATTTTTTAATATCCTTAACAGAAAGTTTACCATTCTTATCAAGAACAAAAATCAATTCGATACCATGTTTCCATTTTAGAAGTTTAACTAAATCTTTAGGAATAGTTATTCTATACTGTCCATTATTATTCTGTATTTTCAATAGTACTAAATTAGTACTAATTGTTTATAAAGCTTTCTTATTATAAGGCCATAAATGAATTATACTAAAAATCCCAAAGAAATAAAGTTACTTTTTAATCTTCCTGTTTATTTTTTCAATCAATTTTCTTATTTTTACTAATTCTCGTTGTCTTTTTCTTACAAATCTCAGATTAATTAGATTAAAAATAATATAAACTATTATCAAACCGCCAATAGCCTGGAACAAAGTCGCTAAAAAAGATAAATCCTTAACTAATGCATCAGGTAAAATAAGATTTGTTATATTTTCAACAACCATTTTATTTCTTAACTTTCTTAACTTTCTCTTTTAATTTCAGCTTAACTAACAATTCCTTATACCTGTTTCTGATTGTAACTTCAGTAACTCCAGCTATATCAGCTACTTCACGCTGAGTTCTTCTCTCATTATTTAAAAGAGCAGCAACATAAAGGCTAGCAGCAGCAATTCCAGTTGGGCCTCTTCCACTAGTTAATTCAGCTTTCTCAGCATTTTCTAAAATTTCAACAGCTTTGCTCTGCGTCTCAGCAGTTAATTTCAAAGCACTGGCAAACCTTGGTATATAATCAACAGGATTTGAAGGTAATATTCTTATTTGCAGCTCTCTTGTTATAAACCTGTAAGTTCTTCCAATTTCTTTTTTATCTATGCCTGAAGCTTCTGATAACTCATCTAAAGTCCTTGGAATTTCATGTCTCCTGCATGCAGCATATAAAGCACCAGCAACAACAGATTCCATTGATCTACCTCTAACCAAGCCTCTCTGAACAGCCATAGTATATATTCTAGCTGATTCTTCCTCAACACTTTTAGGCAGCTTCAAATAACTAGCAACTCTTTTTAACTCAGCCAAAGCCAGTTTTAAATTTCTCTCTATAGCAGTTGAAATTCTATACTGCCATTTTCTTAATCTAAAAAATTTGTTTCTTCCTTTTCCAGTTAGCTTAAATATATCTCCTTTCTGACCAACATCAGTTCCTAATCCTCTATCATATTTTGTATTATGCAAAAATATACCACCTCTACCGCCAACAAAATTTTCATAACCAGGAACAGTTAAATCATAAGCATATTCACTAGTAGGTTTTACTTTTTTAATATTCCTTACTCTCAAAAATAAAAACTCAGAAGAAGCTAATTTTCTTAATTCATTATCTCTATATTTATCAGCAATCTTTAAAGCTAATTTTTTACCTACTCTAAATCTTTTTCTAGACTTCCACTCTTTCTTGTATTCATCAGGTGCAGGTACAAAAGTCTCAATGCAGGGTTTTCCTCTATTTTTTAGAGGAGCTTCATCAAGATAACCTAAATTATAAGCAGAATCAGGATTAGTTAATAAACTTCTAGTAGCCAAACTATCAGGTAATAATTGTCCAGTCTTTTTTATAATATGTCCAGGGATTAAAACTTCTTGATAATTAGCATGTAAACCTAATTGAGAATACAAAGTAATAATATCATTAGTCAATGCTTCACTAACAGAACTTGTTGAAACACAAACAGTAGGTCTAGCATTAACATTTTCTATAACTAACTTTGAACCATCTCCATTAATATAACTCTGTAAAAATTCTAACTTCATTTCATTAGCTAAAGAATATACTAAATTCGGGACTCTCTTACTTTTTGCATTACAGCCAGTTTTTAAAATATCTTTAAGTAATATTGAAAGTAATTTACTTGGAATTGATAATTGAACAGCATTGGTTTCTTTTTCAAACTCACCAACTTTAAAACCAAATAATTCACCCATTATAGATTTAACATCTTCTATATATTCGCTATCTCCAGGTTTTCCAAAAGAAAAAACAACATTATATTTTCCAGCAGTTCCTTCACTTATAAAATAACCTAACAACCTGCATAACTTTTTATCTATATCTAAATTTAAAGGTAACTCATTCACACTGCTATAAATACCAATTTTACAGCCATTCAAATCATAATCATAAATATTAAATTCTCTGCTAAATCTATTTAAAAACCAAAAAGGCAAAGTTTTGTGTCTTATCCAATGTTTTACTTTACCTTTTAAAATAGGATTATTCTTTTCAATCTCTTTTATTTTTACAAAACCATTTTCATCATTAAAATTCCTTAAATAAATTTTAGGGTATTTTACACCAAAATTAATAAACTCATCTATTAAATTTAAATTTTTTACATTTATTCCATTAGGAATTCTCAAAGGAGCAACTAAAAATTCTTTTTCTTTCAACTCACTAACTTTAACAGAAACAACTTTATTATCTTTAACACTAAAAACACTATGATTTCCTGTAACACAAACTTTCTTGCCAGTTTCTAAATTTATCTCATACATCTCATCAACAGAATGTCTAGAAATCTCTGTAACTTTCCTAAAATCAATATTATAATCTTTATCAAAAGCTACACACTCAACATCATTAACAGGAACAAACTCAATATTTCCCTGTTTTTTAATAAAACTATTTTTTTCAGCTAGTATATCATCAACAAATTTGCCAATTTTAACAACTTTTACTTTATTATCTTCCTTAATTACAATAGGTTCAGAATAATCAACAGAATAGCTTAAAGGAGCACCAGTTCTTCTTCTTTTATCACCCTGGTCAGAATCAAATTCTCTCCATTCCTGCCCAAAGTCAATCATCTTTTCTTCAATAACTAGACCACAATCTCTGCAAATAACTTCGCCTTTCTCTTTATTTAAAATTAGACCTATTCCGCCACATTCTGGGCATTTCTTTATATATCCAGGCATTTTAACCCCCCTAAATATAATATAATTTATATTACAATAAAACTTATAAACCAGTAGAATTAGCTTTATATAAATCTTTCGATATTATTATAAAATAGAATTATTACTCAACTAAAACAGCATTAATACTGCCTTCTTGCCCTGGTCTTGAATTTACTCTCGCATTTCCCTTCTCAGTTTTAATTATAGCACCTTTAGTTATTATATTTCTTCTAACAAAGTGCCTGTTAGCTTTATTATCAATTATATTTAATATCTTTAACTTAGAATACTTCTTTGTTTTAGGATTATAAACATTAGCTGTCTCTTCATTTAACAATTTCTGCTTCTCAATACCAGACCTTCCTCTTACTTTCTTTAGCTTTCTCTTTCCTAGCTTTGTATTAACAGGTAATCTCCCTAAATTCTTCTTCTTTTTAGCTCTATACTTATATCTTCCGCCTGATACTTTCTTTTTAGACCTTAATTGCGATACTGCCATACTTTAATCTTAAATTATTCTCTTTAAAAACTTTACTAAAAATATGCATTGTTAATTCTTCGGGACTTGATTAATTAAGCCGATAAATTTAAATACTTCGGGTGCCTCATAAATTCTTATGAAGATTATGAAGGTTTTAGATAAAAAAGTAGGTGATACGACTTACTATAAGTATAGGATTAATCTTCCTAAAAGTGTTGCTGAAGATTCTGGGTTACTTGATAAAGAAGTAAAGGTTAGAATGGATAAAAATAAGATTATTATTGAAGAAGAATAAGTGAATTCTATACTATTTCTCTTAAAGTTTTTAGTATTAATTAGGGTACCGAAAGGTTTATAAAGTTCGGGTGCCTAATAATATGTATGGAAAAGCAAATAATCTGCCCTTACTGTAACAGTAAAAACATAATCAAAAGAACCAAGAGAAAAACAAAAAATAGAGGATTAATACAGAGATACGGCTGTAAGGATTGTAATAGAAGGTTTGTTGAAGATGATGGTTTCTGGAAGATGAAGAATCATCCTAAAAAGATTACTCTATGCTTAGATCTCTATTTTAGAGGTATTTCACTAAGAAAGATACAAGAACACTTACAAGCATTTTATCCTGAAAACTCTTCTCATGTAGCTATTTATGATTGGGTGATAAAGTATCCTATCATGATAAGTAAATTGACAGATAACTTAAAGATTAATTCGGGAGTTGAATTAATGTCTGATGAAATGGAATATCATCGACTAGGAAAGCAAAATTGGTTTGTTGATGTTATGGATACCAAAACAAGATTTATTGTTTCTTCTGAGTATATTGAAAGTAGAACAATAGAAAATCTAACAAGAGTATTAAAAAAAGCAAGACTAAATACTGGAGATCAAGTTAAAGTGGTTACCACAGATGGACTATTAGGGTACCCCAGAGTTCTAAAGAAAAGCTTTGGTTTAAAGAGTCATTGGAATCATAAAAGCAGAATTAAACATAATGTGGTTATTGCTTCTGAAAGAGGATTTAATCACAAGATAGAAAGATTGCATAATTCGATAAGGGAAAGAACAAAAACAACTAGAGGATTTCATGGTTGTATAGAGTCTGCTTATGCTATAATGAAAGGTTATGAGATATTCTATAACTATATTAGAAAACATCAAGCTCTAAATGTAACTCCTGCTGAAAAAGCAATACCAGATTTAGGATTGGGTAAAAATAAATGGCTTGATTTAATTAAATTAGCAAAATGTATACAATCAACTGAAAAATTCCAAAGAAATGATTAATTTAGCTCTATTGAAAATTTAATTAATTCTTTTTTTAAATCCGAATAATCTTTATATAGAATAGCATTCATCCCTAAACTTTTTGCAGGTATTACATCATCAATAGGATTATCCCCTATCATTATTGCCTCCTCAGGTTTGCATTTGCTTAATTTCAACATTTTCTTAAAAATTTCTAAATCGGGTTTAACTAATCCTACATTGAAAGAAAACAAAGGATAATCAATATATTCGAATAAAGAAGTTTTTTGCTTTAGTTCTTCAATAATTGAATTACTAGTATTTGAAATCAATCCAATAATATACCCTTTAACTTTTAATTGTTTTAACATCTCAATTGTATGAGGATAAAGATCAATAGAAATTACACTTTCTTTAAACATTCTTTTTAAATTTTCTATTAATTCATTAGTAGGTTTAATTCCAAAATCAATGCATAATTGTCTACAAGCCTCATCTTGAGAATCATATTTTTTTGTTTGAAAAGATTGCTCACAGGTTTTTCTACATTCCTCTCGATCCATTGAAAGATTTAATACTTTCATAACACCACTGGTAACACTTAATCCCCCTCTTATTGCAAGAGTTTTCCATAAATCAAAAATTATTAATTTAATCATATAGTTAAAGAAACTAAGAAAATATAAAAATCTTTCCTAAAGATTTAATTTCTTGAGTGAAGACAGTATTTCCTTATGTAATAATCCGTTTGAAGCAATAACATTCAACTTTTTAGAACTTATATCAAATTCATTATTTTCAAAATCAGTTACTTTTCCTCCAGCTTCTTTTACTAAAAGATAACCTGCAGCCATATTATATACATCGCTCTTATAAGTAATATAATTATCTACTCTTCCACATGCTACAAAAGCAAGCATCATAGGGGTAGAACCCAAAATAATGATACTCCTACTCTTGGGCATTATCTCTCCGATTGTACTTTTCATAGCATTTATTTTTTCTTCAGTTTTAATTCCAGGACTAACAGAAGATATAGATTTCCTTAATTCTTTTTTAGATGAAACAGAGATAGGTTCATTATTTAAAGTAGCCCCTTTTCCTTTTTCAGCTACAAATAATTCATCAAAGGCTGGTAAATATATTACTGAAAGAATAATTTCATTTTTGTATTTTAATCCAATAGATATAGCAAATAAAGGACTTTTTGATGCAAAATTAACTGTCCCATCTAAAGGATCAATAATCCAGGTATAATCCGATTGTTTATCCTCATCTTCTATTTCTTCAGAATAATAATTATGGTTTGGGAATTTCTTTTTTAAAATTTCAATGATTGTTTTCTCAGATTCTTCATCTGCATCAGTAACAATATCTCTTTCTGATTTATCTTTGATAATCATTCCTTTTGAGAAAAATTCCATTAATACTTTTCCTCCGGCTAAAGCTGCTTTAATTGCTAACTCTTTCATGATAGAAAAAGACGTATAGTAAATATTTAAAACTTCCTATAAAAGTCCCGTTAAGTTAACAATGCACTAAAAATATTAAGATTGTTTAAAAGATTTTTTTTAGGTAGTTATTCTTTAAAAAAGATTTATAAATGATAAAATCTTATTAATAACTATGCCAGAAGATGGAATGAGTAAAACAGAAGTTGAAGAACACTTAAAAGATTTGAAAACTGATAAAGGAAAAATAGGATATCTTAATTCTGTTTTAAATACTGATAAAAAGCATAATTATCATTTACTCGCTAAAGGAACTAGAAAAGTTATTTATGAGACATTAGGAGAATTACATGAAAATGAAAGGGATTTTCATGAAGCAAAAATTGAATATAGAGCAGCAGGAGAAAATAAAAAAGCAGAGCAGATGAGTTGTTTGGAAGAAGCAGATATTTTAATATCAGAAGCATTGAAGATCAAGTTTTCTCCGAATAAATGGGAAAAAGCTGCAAAACTTAGAGAAAAAGCAGGAGACTTTGTTGGTGCAGCAGATTCTTATAAAGGAGCTGCTGAGAATCACTCTAATCCAAAAAAGCAGGCTATTTGTTATAAGGAAGCTGCAAGACTTTCAAAAAAAGCAGGACGTGAATTTGATTATGAAAAATTTTCAAAAAAAGCAGTAAAACATTTTGAAAAGGATTCAACTCCAGATTCACTAAGTAGTGCAGGAGAACTATTAGAACAATTAGATTTTCCAGATCAAGCAAGACAAGATTATGAAAAAGCAGCAGATGAATTAGAAGAGGAAGGGAAAGGTGTTAAAGCAAGAAGAATTAGAAGAAAGATTAGCAGATTAAGATCAAAAGGAAGTTTAGAATCAAAATTACCAGCAGTTCTTTTAATAGGAATTCTAGGAATTGGTCTATATTTTTTATTTTCTAATATTAATATAACAAGTAATGCAGTAATGAACTTAGGTATTACAAATCAAGGTTTTCTCATTAATTTTATCTTGCTAGGAATTTTAGGTTTAGTTTGTTATTCTTATATGAAATAAAAAGTTCTCTTCTTCTTATAAATAATTCTTTTAACAGAGAACCCAAACAACCAAATATATTTCCAAAACCTTTTTAAACTCTTTAATTCTCATAAATACCATGGAATTAGAAAGACCATTAGATGCTTTAAATAACGCAAGAGGAAAGAATATTTTAGTAGAATTAAAAAATGGAAAACAATTTGTAGGTAAATTAAAATCATTCGACATCCATATTAACACAGTAATGGAAGAAGCAGAAGAAAGAGAAAATGGTGAACTAAAAAGAAAAGTAGGAACAGTTTTTTTAAGAGGAGATACTATAGTTCTAATTTCAACTACATAAAATGGTTAAAGGAACTCCTTCTATGGGTAAAAAGGGCAGAAGAAAGCTTACAACTAGATGCAGACGTTGCGGAAAAGCATCATATCACAAAAAGAAAAAACAATGTTCTTCATGTGGTTATGGTAAAACATCAAAATTAAGAAAATATAAATGGCAGAAAAAACATCATCTAAAAAGACTTAACAACACTAAAGGGCAGTCAAGAAGAAAAAGACGATAGCTTTTTAAATTACTCATTCTTTATTTTATATATGCGGGGATGCCGGAGTGGTCAAACGGGCTAGAGACTTAAAAAATCAGCCAAGCTTAGGACCATGTAAGAAACCTAGTGGCTTAGTGCCTACGCAGGTTCGAACCCTGTTCCCCGCAGTTTATTTTCCAAGAAATTCTACAGCACTCACAATTTTTATACTTCTAAATTTTTTCAACCTTAATAAATGATCATCACCAGTTATAACATAATTTACATCACCTTTCAAAGCACATTCTAAAACCCTATTATCCATAATGTCTTCCTTAATAATATCTAATTTTATATTAGGATAAACTATCTCACAAATCTCAACTAAACATTTAAACAATTCAGCTTTTTTTTCTGCAGGAATAAAATTAAATTTTGGTCTCTTCAGCACATTTACTAATTCTTCTAATAATTCCAAACTTTCAACTAACTGAAACTTGCCTAAAATACAACCCTCAAGAATTTTTCTTTCATTACCTTTCCAGCCCAAAGCAGATATCAAAATATTTGTATCCATCACTAATCTAAACATTTTTTCTTGCTGCACTTACCTCTTTTTTAATATCTTTTCTTGTTACACCTTTTTCTTTAAATTTTTCAGCAAAATAA
This sequence comes from Candidatus Woesearchaeota archaeon, assembly GCA_965603615.1. Lineage (GTDB taxonomy): Archaea > Nanobdellota > Nanobdellia > SCGC-AAA011-G17 > JACPIM01 > CBFCXS01. The sequence continues at coordinate 12,930 of CBFDDQ010000007.1, read as the reverse complement.
TCTAATAAATTTAACATCCTGCTTTTTACCTGTTCTTCTGAGATCTTCTCCAGCACAATTCTCCCTTTATCACTCACAACTAAAACCTTATCTCTTCTAGCTAAACCAGCTTCCTCTCTCAAATTTTTAGGAATTACTATCTGCCCCTTGCTTGAAATATTAACTATATCTATCATTTTATAAAAGTAAGGCAGAACTTACTTATAAAACTTCCGATTTTAAATAATACCTGTAATAATTAATAATGCCCACAATAAGAATTAGTTCTATAATCAAATAAAAACCTTGTAAATTAAACCTCAAAAATAGAAAAACAACTAAAAATACTAAAACAACACTAGCCAAATAACCAATAACACCTTTAAACAAGAACATTCTCTTCAAAGTTTGAATTAAATTATATTTCCCTAAAAAAACATAGCAAATACTGGTAAAATACCACAAAATTAAAATTAAAATAATTAATAAAATAACCTTTATACCCAAACCAAAAACAGAAATTCCTTCTAAATAATTCAAAAACAAAGGCTTTACTTTCAATAAAATATTCCAGATTAAATACAAGCTTATTGAAACACTAAACAAGCTGACCAAGCTGAATTTCCATAAATATTTTTTAAAATTCTTTGAATTAGTTGTCACAAACCACTGCACTCCCTGAAACAAGCAGTATAAAATAAAACTTCCAGCCAAAAATATAAAAAAGAAAAACATAATTCTCTGTATTGCACTATTCATCACTTCCACATTGCCTAGCAACATATTATAATCCAGCAGGCTTATATTTTCCTGGACAACATTTTCAATTTCTTTTAAATTTGCTCCAAACTCCTGCACTGTAAAAGCATAGTCTCTAATTTTCTTGAAAATAAATAAAACAAAGAAATATAAAACAGCTAAAAAAGAAAAATCTATTAAAATTGACAGATAAAATTTTTTATTTTTAAGGAGTTTCATCTATATAAAATCCTAAATCTCTTTAGTATACTCTTCATAAGTAATTCCATCACGTCTAAGGCTCTCTCTAACACATTCCTCTTTATCTGAAATATAATCATATTCACATAATATATGAGTAAGCCAAATTTTTAAAAGTGTTTGATCATAAAAATTACCAATTAATTCTCTTACATTTAAATCAATAAAAATATTTTCTGCATGTTTATACATTTCATTATAATAATAACATTTACCTAAATAATAAGCATGTCTCCCCTGGTCATATCTTAAAAATTCTCCTCTTCCTTTACATGTAATAAGTCTCTCTGCTTCTGTTATACATTGTTTATAATCCCTCAAGGTAAATAACCTATGTAACCATTCAACACCAAATTCAGCACATGCAGCTTCACTCACTGGCTCAGAAGGTATATCAGATAATCCTTTTTCAACTCTCTCCTTGCGTAATTTAGAATCAAGAGCATCAGTTGCAGATTTAGCAGCAGCAGGAGGAGGAACTGGAACTGGAGGAGCAGGAGGAGGAGCTTGTTCTTGTTCAGCAGGAGCAAATTCTCTATCTACTTTTCCATATTTTTTCTTTGCTCTTTCTTCAAATTTTTCAAACTCCTCTTTACCAACTTGTTTCCAAGCATATGAAATAAAATCATCTCCTTTAGAAAAAGGAGGATCTTTTTCAATTAAAAATATAATTTTCTCAGCATTTTCATAATCAGCATCATACAAAAATTTTATACCTATATAAAAATAAACTGCATCAGCTTTATTAATAACTAACTCTTTAAGAATCCTTGTTTCTTTAGGACTTGTTAAACTTTTATCATCAACATCTCCAGTATATTTTAATTTGCTCTCATACCATTTGTCTAATATACTCTTGTCACCATAACCCAAACCAGTATATCTCCCCCATTCAAGTTCTTCCGAAAAAATACGGGGATAAATAACCTTATTTAAATTATTTTCACCCTTATTAACAAAATCTTTACTCTCACATTTTCCACCCTCACAACACACATCATAACTACCTTCAATCTCTACCTCCACACCTCCTTCACATTTCCGATTTCTGTTGCAAATCTCTCCTTCGCAAAGCTCTCTATCAGCTATCTCTCTAATCTCTTTTTCCATATTCTTATCATTAATATCTACATACACCCAGCACCTAATCTCCTCATCATCACAATAACCAACCTCTTTCCATTTCTCATCAATCTTGCTCAAATCAATAGCAGCACACTGTTTATTCACACTCGCACCTATATAACTATCATAGCTAGGCACACAATTTTTTGTCTTGGTTATTTTCTTAGCAACTTGATTAGCAACATAATTCTCAACTTTATTTTCAATAAACTCACTTGTACTTACTACCTTGCCAAATGCACACTTTTCTTCTCCATTAATAATAACACATATTTCTTTGCAGCCTTTCTCACCTATAACCTCAAAACTCTTGTCAGCAAAATCTTCGGGTTTTACATTGCCTCTATCAATAGGGATATAAGGTTTGTTTCCACAATTCCTTAAATTTATAACAAAATCAACACCTTTCTCACTCGAACCAGCATATATATGATAATAACCATAATACCTTGAAGCACCAGCAGCTGCACTATAAGAATGCTCCTCAAACTGCGCAGTATATTGTACAGGATTTCCACCTGCCAAAACCTCCTCAAATATTCCTTTAAAACTTGGGAACTTTCCGCTTATAGCACTTCCACAAATCTCCTCACCAATTTCCTTGGATAATCTTCCCTCATAAGCACCAATTATTTCTTTATAATAATCCTCTGTAAAATAATCCATAGCTCTCTTTGACCTTCCTAATTTACTTTTTGGATCTTCTAATACCTCAGCACCGCCAAGATTTTTACTAGCCCTGCTCATTTTTGCACCAATCCATTTTCCCATAGGATCAAACACATGCCTCCATAAAATCTCGCAGATAAACACACTCCTAGTCCTGTCACAAAATCCTACTGACCTTCCTTCTTTTATTCTTATATCCAAACACTTCTGATAAGCCTGAACATAACTTCTTATATTTTTCAAAGAAGCTAAAATTCCTGTCAAACAAACAGGTACTATTACACCGTCAGGAGGAAAACCAGCATTATGTATACAAGCACCAATACTAGCAACCAGACCGCTCTGCTGAACACTCTGTTCTAACCTTGTCCTTCCACCAAAATTACATCTAGAAGTCGGACAAATAACAGGGTCGCATGCATTAAATATTAAATTACACTGCCATACACTCATATAATCTATACAATCAAGACCAGCCTCTCTAATCATAGTCTTTGCACCTATCTTTAAAACATCAGAACCAAAAACATTCTCAACTTTTTTCTCACCCCTCAACTGTGCATTCCTAACATTCCTCATCACACCGCTAAAACTTTTATATTCATTTGTATCCTTATCATATACCTGGGTTAACTGTATATCTCTTTCTCCCTTGTCATCTAATTTTATATTACCACCATCTACATCTCCTATTCTTGCAAAGAAACTCACTCCAGTCTTATCACTGTAAAGCGCATAAACATCTTTTTTTCCATTTTCTTCTAACCAAGTTTCTATACTTTTCCTTTCATTTTCTTTTAAAGGTAATTTATCCAAATCTTTAATTGGAACTGTTATTACATTTTCACCCTTGAAATTATCAACATAAATATTACTCATTTCTTTGTCCGTAGATTTTTCTTCGGTTGTGGATGCTAATTCCTTTTCTAGTTTAGGAGCTTCTGTTGCTCTTCCTGTTATATAGTCAATTCCAATCACACTACTAGAAATTTCTGAATTAGGAAAAATATATCCTGGTATGTTAGTATCTCTATTTAAATAAGCAATTTCTTTATTGCCTTTCATCAAAACATCACTTCCCCCAGGACCTCTCCCATAAAGAATCTCATATCCTTCAGGTAAATTTTCAACATCAACTGGAAGACCACTTTCCACAATAGGAACAGCAGGAGCAGGAGCTCCTCTTTCAGCAGCAGGAGGAACAACTTCTGGTTTATCAGCAGTAGCCTCTATTGCTTCACCCACATCAACTCTTGTAGCTCCAGCTTTTGCAATTTCTTCTTTAGTTTTCTCCACACCAACCTTCCCTATACCAAAAAACCTGGCAGCAATCATCAAACCAGTTGTAATCAAACATAAACTATAAAAATCTTCAACAAATTTCTCAAGATCATTAATATAATTATCCAATTGTATAATTGTTTTATTAGTCCACTCCATATGATTCTTAAGTTCTGTAGTAGTCAAATCAAACGGCCTTTTATCAACAGGTATATTTAATTTAAAACCAACTTCACTCACATCTCTCTTAACACCACCCAACAAAGTTATACTAACCTCTCCATCTTTTATCTCATCAACCCTAACTCTAACATAATCATCAGGATTTCTTGAACCAGCAACTAAAAGTATAGGCCCGCTTTCCTTACCTTTCTCAACAGAAACTCTATAAGGTCTACCAGCACTATTATACACAATAAATTTAGCACTTTTTTCTTCAATTTCCTCTGCAACAACATAACCTTTCCCTCTAAATATCTCATAATCAGCTCCTCTAATCAAATTATATCTGTCTTTTTCCTCAGTTTTCTCCCATTCCTCAACTTCATCACCTATCTTTTTTAATTTTTTTCTTGTTGTTCCACCAACCAAGCCAGGTAAAACATCACTCTCATAATCAATTCTCATTGTCAAATTAGCAATTATCCTGTCAGGCACATCTGCTTCTTTCTCAATCCTTTTCAAATTTACCTGCAAATAACCAAAATCATCCCAGGAATAAAGTGTAGGTTTAAAATACCTCACACCGCCAGTTAAAACATTAGTCCCAACCTCTCTAACACTCACACGTTGTATTCTTGGCAAACTTGTCATAGGAACAGTTGGTATAGCAGCTAAATGAACAATTATAGGAGCATTACCCTTCTCAATTGTGCTAGAAACTAAAGGTCTTGGATCATAATACTTAACATTTATAGCAAAATCAGCATACTCACCATATAAAAAATCACCTTCTTCTCTTATATCAGCAACTATATCACCTTTTAATGGTCCTTTTAACTCAACAGCCATACTCACAGGTATGCAAATAAGCAAAACCATACAAAATATTCCAAAAAACTTAAACAAACTTTGGATATTTCTCCACCTCTGTTTTTATTTTATACAAATCCTCATGTGTTTTAGGAATTCCTTCATAAGGAACATAAAATACAATCTTATTTTTTAATAAATCACTTCTGCTGACAAACATGCTAAACTCAGAACCTCCTGTTATAACCCTCCCTATTTCAATACTTGGTATTTTACTAGTCACACATTTTTCCTCAGTCTGCCCAATCACTCCTAAAATTTTCTTAGGAACATCTATACAAGTTCTAACCTCTCTTGCTGGTATCTCAATTTCTCCATCTTTCATCATAAATAAGCTGACATCATAATTTCCTTCTATCAATTTTATTTTTTGATTATCAGGATAAATAATATTAACACTATAATCATCTTCTTTATTCATTAAATTAATATACACTTTTTCATCTTCTCTTATATTACCAGCTCCACCTCTCAAAACTTCAACATCAGCATCCAGCTCATATAGTTTCTTCATATTAACACTAATACTTGCATCACTTAATGTATCAATCTTAGCTTCTCCAAAATGATAACCCTGCTTATTAGTTAAAACACTGCCCCCACCACATGGCATTACCTTTCCTGAAAAATAATTACCAGTAGTTTTTCCTAAATTGCACAAATGATTAATGCACTTATAGCTCACATCAACCTCATTTACAGGAACACCATCAGAATCAAAAACACTAACCTCAATATCAAATTGTTTATTATCACAAAATCTTACATCAACCTCTGGAATTTTCATAGGCTCTAATATATTCTGTCTCGGCTCATTCCTGTCAATCACAACCATTGTAGCAAACTGAAAATTATAATCATCCTTATTTAAAATAACTAAAACAGGATATTTAATATCATAAACAAAATGCCAATACATATAACAAACAAAACTTTCTACTACTCCTTTTAATTTGCCACCCAAACCATCAGAAAGACTCTCAGCCTTCAAAATCCCATTTTCCTCAGGTGTAACATCCAGATAAAATGGCCATCTTCCAGAATACACAAAATTAATATCAACATCTTTCACACTGCCAATATCAACTTCATAATACTTTTTTTCATCTTCAGTTAAACCATGCTCTGTACCTTTAATTTTTATTATGGGAATATTATAACCCAAAACCTTTTTAAAATTTTCAATTACTGAATACTTATCCCATATAGCAACAAAACCACATTCAAAATTTTCCCCAGTTAAAGGAATCTCATCATATCCAACCATCATGTCAATAGTTTTCTCTTCCAAAAAATTCTTTCCATTTTCATAATTATAAATTCCACGCGCAATATCATACAACTCACCTAAAGGTTTATCTAATTTATAATAAAAATTTCTAAAATCAAACTCAAAATCCTTAATCTCCATGTGTAAAGGAAAATTAATCTCAAATAATACTCTTGAATTCTGCACTTCAACATCTGTCTTAATCATTCCAGGATTTATTTTATAACCTTTAAAACCATCAAAACTTCCAACACAAACTCTCAACTGCTCATCAATATAATGAGCAATATTATTTCCAATCTGCTCCAAACTTAATATTTGCTGCTTGTCAACATTATTAGCCTGCTTGTAATACCAGTATGGAACTTCAAAACCAGGTAAAACCTCTAAAGAATTAGAAAATTTATTATAAATACTAGGAGGAATATTATCTTTAGGAATTTCTATATAACCACCTCTCTGCCCAGCCAAATCAACAGCTTCTTCACTAACATCTCTAATGCAGCTCATCACATAATCTCTGACACCTTCAGCCTGCGAAGGAACAACCAGACTTTTCTCACTCATTCTCTCTAATTTGCTCTTAAAAACATAATCTCTAGTATAATACACACCACCAACTAAGCCAACAACTAATATACCCAATAATATTAATATTGTAGCCTGACCTCTTTTTTTATACATAATTTAACCTTTTTCAAACTATTTCCTAATTTAATAAATCTATTTTATTGTATATAAATGTTTTCAGAATATAAATATTTATAAATAATTAATATATATCAAAATTATGCCAAAATTATCAGATTTTGAAAAAAACACTCTAGAAGGTATTATTCACTCTATACAATCTCTTCTAGCCAATGAAAAACAACAAAGTTTAGCAAAATCTTATTTTGAAAGTTTATTATTGCCATTTTCTGAAAGACTAAAGAACAAGAATTTATCAGAATATACCACAAAAATTGAAAAATTAAAAGCTAAAATTTATTAATTCTAATGGGCCTGCCAGGATTTGCACCTGGGACCTCTTCCAAGTCAAGGAAACGTCATTTATAGAGTTCAAAGTTTAAACTTACGAACTTAGCTACTAGACCACAGGCCCAAAAATAAAAAGCCTCGAGAGAGATTTGAACTCCCAACCTTTAGAGCGAAATTTTACATTTCTCTGCTCACTTGGTTTAACTCATATACAAGGCAGCAAAGCCCATAAAAGTCAAACTTTTAAGGTATGCTCTACCGTTGAGCTATCGAGGCCTGATACATAAATAACCTAATTTAACCATTTATAAATATTTTCAATCCTTCAAAACATACAGAAAAGCTTTTATAAATAAAAATTTATATTAATTTTATGCCAAAAAAAAGGAAATTATCTTACATTAAAAAAGGGGCTATTATTGGTGGAATTTTTGGAATAATTATTACTTTGCTCTATAATTTTGCTTTTACACCTATTTTGAATATATTTACCTATATACCTTCTTTTATTGGTGGAATATTATTTGTAATCCAACATTTTATTTTCAAAGGAAAACTATTAGGAGATCCTAGAACTTCTATTCTTTATTTTATTTCACTGATTATGATAATCTTTTACATATTAGTTGGAATGTTAATAGCATATATAATACAAAAGGTCAAAAAGTGAAAAAAAATAAAATAAATAAAACACTTTTAGGGATAGCTATAATATGGTTAATTGTAGTAATAATATCTCTTATACTAAGTCCTGCTATAAAGCTTTTATCTGATTATGTAATGATGTTTGTTTGGTACGGAATTCCTGCTTTTATCTTAATAATTATTGCCTTGATTAAATGGTATATAAAAAGATGAAAAAAATTTCAATTTTAATAAGTATCTTGATTATGTCTACCATCTTACTAAATGGTTGCGGTCAAAAAGAGAGTACCAAAAAATATATTCCATCTAATTTATTAGATTTAGAAGTTGGTAAAACATCCAGTATAGAACAATTAGAAATAAACCTTATCTCTACAGAAAAAGTAAACTCATATTATGATCCTTATTTAAAAAAAGTAGAAAAAGTAATGCCAGGGAGTACATTTGTTTTAGTTGAAGCAGAACTTAAAAATATACACTCAGAAGATATCCTCGCTGGTGCTATGGGATTTTACTTAAAAGATAATAAAGGAACCCTATATGATGATGTACTACCCTATGATGTAGAAGAAGGAGGATTAGATATATTTGCAAAATTAAAACCAAATGAAAAAATAAAAGGAAAATTTTTATTTGGAATTTTTGAACCAATAAAAGATTTTAAGATTCAGTATGATATTACTTCTCTTACTTAGTAATCTAAAACTTATTTAACCCTTTCAACAGCCTTTATCTCACACATACTTAAAGGATAAACATCTTTCAAACTTTTCTTTAAATTCATCTGAAGTCTATTAGAAGTAATATCTCTTATAATATTAACAAAACTATTTTCCTTTGCATATTTAGTCAAAATTTCCCTTGACTTTTTAATCAAAGCAGTAATTATAGAATTGCTTGTTTTTTGTCTTGTCAGCATAAAAGGTTTTAGCTTAAACCTAATCTTATCCTTGCTCTCACAAATAAAACTATCATCTATTTTCTCTTTGCCTTTCCTGACTAATCTCCTCAAATAAGCATCAGAAAGATTATAACCAACAAGTTCAGTAATAGCCTGATCTTTAACTTCTTTTATAACAAATTTAAGAATATTATTTTGTTTTTTAAAATCACCAGTAATGCTGGATAAACTCAGTTTTAATGGTCTTCCAATTAATTTATCAGTCAATAAAGTTTCACCTAGGACTTTCTCGCCAAATTCTCTCGGAGCCAAAATTTTGATCCATGGTTTCTTTTTTTCTTTTGCCATTTTTTTAAAAGTAAAATTAATCTTAATAAACTTTACTGTTTTATCTTTTCCTCCACTTTCACCCTTTCTAACTGTTTCTCTATAATCTCAATAAAATCTTTTTCTTTTTCAGCTGGGATTAATGCACCAGCAGCACTGTCATGGCCTCCGCCAACACCGCCTGTCTCTTCAATAGTCTTTTTTATTACCTTGCTCAAATTTATATAACAGTTGCCATTAAAATTTACAAGTCTTGTGCTGACTTTTATAAAACCATCAAGTGTATAAGCCATAGATATAATTACTGTTCCATTGCTGTAAAGATTTGATCTTGAAATAATAGAAGCTAATGTTCCTATCAAAGTATCTTTTACATTATCTCCAGCATTAATTATAACATATCCACTCTTCTCAATTATATTCTCCTTTTCCCTGTTCTTATAAAACCAGTTTAGTGAATCAATTATTTCTCTTTTATAATCTTGTAGTAAATTCAAAGCTTTTTCCCTTGTTTCTTTGCTTCCAAGACAAGTACCAATTCCTAAACTTGCCTTGTGCATTCTTCCAACAGCATTTAATAAAGTTGAAAATTCTTTTGCATCCCTAGTAGCACTCTCTTCTTCTTCACCCTTCAATAAATATATTGGGCCTAAAACATCATCTGGATTTTCCTCGCTTCCTAATCTTGTTAATATTATAGCAGTAACTAATTTCTTCATCTCATCATCATTCAGATGAATAAGTTTCTTATATTTTCCATTTTCTTTAAAATCTATTCCAATCTCTTCTAAAAAATTCTTAGCTCCCTCTTCACTGCCTGTAACATTTGGTATATAAGGATCAGTACTATATTCTAAAACTTTATGTATAGGCTTTGTCTGCATGCCAAACATTCTCAAACCTCTCTTGATTTCTAATTTACCGCTTTTAACAGCATCATCTAATATTAATTTATTCAAACCATTAAAACCTTTATTTTCTTGTATATCCCCTATTGCACCTATCAAAGCAAGATAAGCACTGTCAACATTCAACTTATCAATCTCTTTAGAAAAGAAATAAACAACACCAGCTCCGCTTACTTCCTTGCTGCCGTCAATTTTAAATTCATGAGGATTTACTTGTATAAAATCTGTTTTAACTTTATCAATAGCATGATGATCTAAAATAAACACTTTCTTATCTTTTAAATTTTCATTTAATAATTTCAAAGAACTAGAGCCAAGATCTAAAAAAAACATAACATCATAAGGTTCTCTTTTTAATTGTTCTACCAAAGCATCATCAATTTGTTTTACTATAGATAATGAAAACTTTATTTCTTTTCTCATAAAAGCTTTTGTTAATATAGAACCAGCACTTATGCCGTCAGCATCACAGTGAGATATTATTCTTATAGGTTTTTCTTTATCTACATTGTTAAATTCCTTAACTGCCTCTTTTATCTTTAAAAAAAAATCCTCCATTTTAATTTACAAGCATTTTAGCTTTGCTTTTATCATATTTCCAGCTTTTATCTATTCTGCCTTTTCTCTTATAATATTTAGCAAGTTTGTTAATCTTGCTTTCTGTTATAGTTAAACCTCTCTTAACAGTTTCATCTTTTTTAAAAGTATCAAGATGCTTCATCAGTCTTATTACTTTTTTTATCAGAGCTGTTAAATCCTCAGGCAGTTTTAAGTCTAATTTATTTTCTTTCAATATTTTAGTTATTGATTTCTTTGTAATTAATTTAACATCAGGTATACCATAATTATCCCTCAAAACCAAACCAATCTGGCTCGGAACTTTTCCCTGTTTAGCTAATTTTAATGTTAACTGCTCAACTTCCTTGGCACTATACCTCATCCAGCTTTTTTTTACTTTTTTAACAGGCTTCTTGCTACTGCTTTTTCCTTTCTTCCTTGAATACATTCTTGCCATTTTTTAAGTAAGGGAAACTTAGAAAGTCTCCAGCATAGGTAAGCATTTAACCAACCTATCTATCCAAAATTTACTAATTATTTAGCTTTATAAACCTTATCATTAGGTCTAACTCTGTCATCAACTTTAATTCCTATATCATCACCTTTCTTTGCTTTATCCACTGCTTTATTGTCAATCTGAATGCTCACTACTTTCTGGGTAAAATCAGTTGTTTTTCCTTTTATATGTATGTTATCACCTGTTTTCAAGCCAGCTTTAAGCTTAATAGCAGCTACTCCAACCTTATTAAAAAAACTAAATACAGTTCCAATTTCTTTTTCTTCAGCCATATCAAAACCCCCTTATGATAATAATTATTAATAGATATATAAACATTATGGAAAAGTAGCCCTGCTAGGATTTGAACCTAGGTTTTTAGCTCCAAAGGCTAAGGAATTTGGCCACTATTCGACAGGGCTCCAATATAAACTAAAAGAAACCACATTTATAAATTTATTTCTTTCCCTTATATCTTCCTCTAACTTCAACTTTTTCTAATCTTTTCAAAACATCCCTATAATTTTTACTCTGTTTATAACCTAAAATAACATTCTTAAAGCTCTCTTCACAATTTCTATAATGCTTGCTTCCAAAAGCCTGCCTCAATAAATGCAAGTCAACAGCCTTATCTTCAACTTTATTAGAAATAAAACCAAGACCAAAATCAATAAAATAAACTTTATTATTCTTAAAAATCATATTTGAAGTTGTCAAATCCCCATGAATTATATTCTCATCATGCAGCTCAGCAACATTTTTTCCAATTTTAACACAAATTTCTTTTCTCTCGCTCTTGCTAATATTATCCATTATATCTTTAACTAAATCACCATCAATAAATTCCATTTCTATATTATAATCATCAGACTTAATAACATTTGGAGCAAAATCAACTTTTTTTAATAATTTAACTTCTTTTTTTGTTCTTCTCTTTCTTAAACTTATATCAATCTCTTTTAATCTATAGCCTTTCTCAATTCTCTGTTTAATTAATTTATTTCCATCTTTAATTAATACAGCTTCTGCTCCGCGCTGGATTATCTTTGTCATCAAATCTCCATCAATTCAAAAGCCTGATTTCTTGCTTCTTCCTTAGATTCAAAAACTTTAGTTTCAGCTACAGACATTTCAGGTATCCTTCTAGTTACTTTATATTTTATACCCTCATCATCCTCAAGTTCTATTATAGAAACTTCCCACTTTTTATTAAAATGTTTTTTTATTTTCATAGAATTATAATAAAACTTATATTATTTAACCTTATTTATTATTTTATGTTGTAAAATAATCAGCTAAACTTCCTGACTCACTGTTTTTTTCTTCAGGTTTTGTTTTTTTCTCTTCAGGTTTTGGTTTAGGTTGAACAACAGGTTTTGGTTTAGGTTGAGCAACAGGTCTTATTGCAGGCATAGGTCCAATTTCATCATCTTGCCCAGACTTTATTTTATTAACCCTACTTTTTATCCTTCCATCTAATGCTTCTTTACTAGTAAGTTGATCTATATACTCATTAACTTGCATTTTCATTACTGCTGTTTGTTCTGGGCTAAATTTAACTTTTGCAACAGCTTCTTGAACAACTTTCTTAACATTCCCAATTAATCTTCCCTCAATTGATTCAATTTTTTTAACTCTTGAACTAATATCAGCTACTTGATCTGCTTGTTGTTTATATTGCCCACTTAGCTCTCCACCTTTTTTACTAACAAAAGCTTTTACACCATCAATTTGTTCTTTTAAATTTCCTTCATATTGT
>CBFDDQ010000006.1:0-28977 GCA_965603615.1 Candidatus Woesearchaeota archaeon | reverse complement strand
CACCTAATAATATTAATAATGCACCAATTAATGCTACTAGGCATACAATGCCACCTATTAATACTGTTTTAGTTGCCTGCCATAAAGAGGGATATATATAATTAAAATAAATAACTCCTGCTAATAATACAAGCCCTAGGATTATACTTAGATATTTGTTCATAGTTGTACCTCCATTATTAAAAGTTAAAAAGAACTTATATAAAAATTTATATACCCTGGAATATTTATTACAAATTATGTTTAATCATCACCGTCACAGAATACATTTTATTAATTTTGCATTAACCAAGAAACTTTCTGAAATTTATGTTTTTATTATTTTAAGAACTTTGGCAATTTCCATGATTGGAATCTTTATACCAATTTATTTATTAAAAGAATTAAGTTATTCTTTGACTGATGTTTTATTTTTTTATATGGTTTTGTTTGTGTTTTTTGGCTTGATTACTCCTTTAACTGCCAGATTATCTTCTAAGATTGGTTTTAAGCATATAATGCTCATAAGCTTTGTTCCGCAGTTATTATTTTTTTACTTGTTAAACCAGTTAAGTGTTGTTAAAATACCTTTGTTTATTTTAGCTATTATAGCTGGTCTCGCTGAGGGTTTGTTTTGGCTTAGTTTTCATATTAATTTTGCATTGTCTACAGATAAGAAGCACAGAGGTGAAGAACTTGGTATAATATATATATTATGCGCAATAATTGGTATAATAGGACCTTTTTTAGGTGGTTTAATTCTAACATTATATAATTTTCATTTGTTATTTATAATTGTAGTTTTGCTATTGATAATTTCTATGATACCTTTGTTATATTCTGAAGATATTTACAAAGTTTCACCAATTAGTTGGGATAGTATCTTAAAATATTCTTCTGGAAAAGATGCTGTTAAGTTCATTGTTTATGGTATAAGGCTGACTGGTGCCGGCATATTCTGGCCTATATTTATATTTTTTAGTTTGCTTGGTTATTTGTCCACTGGTTTTATTATTTCATTTTCTTCATTTGTTATAGTGTTTTTTACATGGATAATTGCAAGAATGTCAGATAGGTATGATAAAAGCTTGCTGATTAGAATTGGTTCATTATTTGAAGGAATAATATGGATAATTAAATTATTTGTTAGAGGATTTTTTCAGATATTAGGTGTGGGTGTTTTAGGAGGGATATCATATAGTTTGATTGATATTCCTTTTGGTGTACAGGTGTATAATAAAGCAAGGAAAACTAAATTAGTTGAGTATTTGATTTTTAGAGAAATATTTTTGGTTGTTGGCAGATTAATTTGTTTAGGTATAATTTTGATTGGTGTGAGCAAGTTTGAATTTATAGATAATATAAAAGTAAGTTTTATACTTTCTTCTATAGCGAGTTTTGTCCAGATGTTGATATAAGCATATAGATATGCATAAGGCAAGGAGTAAATATATATTTATCAGGATTATGTTATTTGATGAGGTGAGTACTTAATGAATGATGAATATTTTGATGAAGAAAAAAGAGATTATGAAGAAGATGACATATATGATGATGAGTTTGTAGAAGAACTTAGAGAAGATGATGAAATCTCAGATGTAGAAGAGGGTTTTATGAAGGGTTATAATGACGAAGAAGAGTAGATAATTCTATTTTAGGGGGTGGGAAAATGGAAGGTTATCTTGAAGAAACTGAGGCTGTTGAGGAGGCAATAAGAACTATGTCTATAGTTCCATATTCTTAGAAAATGTTATCAGTTAATTTGTTGCAGACAAATCCGGAAGAGAAATTTGAAACAGGTTTGGAATTAATGAAGGTTCTTGGTAATAAAATAAGAGAGATACATATGCTGAAAGGAGAGTATGATTTGATGCTTGAATTAGATACTAAGAACAGATTTGAATTGGATATGTTAAAGAATAAGATAAAGGGAATTGGAAAGATTTTTAGAATGAAGACTTTATTAGGATCTGATTTTGAGTGAGTGGTTATAGAATAGAACTGTTTCTGTGAGTTAGTAAAAGAAAGCTTTATAAATAACTTTATTAATAAATTTTTATGAGACCGATGATAGGAGGTTTATAATGGTTGATGATTCAAATAAGGCTTTAGAAGCTATAGAATTAGCTAAGAAAACTGGCAAGATAAAGAAAGGAGCTAATGAAGTAACTAAAGTAGTTGAGAGAGGAACAGCTAAATTAGTTGTTACATCTAAAGATGTTAATCCTCCAGAAATTACTGCACATTTACCAGCTTTATGCGAGGAAAAAGGTATACCTTTAGTTGAGGTAGAAAAGAAAGAGGATCTAGGTGCTGCTGCGGGTTTGAGTGTTGGAACAACTGCTGTTGCTATAGTTGTTGAAGGCGAGGCTAAGGATTTAATTAAGCAGTTAGCTAAATAATTCTTTTAAATTATGAAAAGAAAAATGATAAAAAAGGAAGATGTAAAGAAACAAACAGGTGGAAAAGTAAATTTTACTCCTGCTGTGCCTGCTGTTGTTGAAGAGCTAATTGGAAGAACAGGTACGAGAGGAGAAGCTACCCAGGTAAGATGCAAGGTTTTAGATGGAAGAGACAGTGGTAAAATTCTAAGAAGGAATGTTAAAGGCCCTGTAAAAGAGAAAGATGTTTTGATGTTACGTGAAACTGAGATTGAAGCTAGAAGATTAACCCCAGCTAGAAGGAGTTAAGATGGCAAGGTGCAGTTTTTGCGGTGAACAAATTGAGCAGGGAACTGGCATGATATATGTTTATAAAAATGGAAAGATAGCAAATTTTTGCTCTTCAAAGTGCAAGAAAAACTTATTAAAATTAAAAAGAAAACCTTTAAATATTAAATGGACTGTTTTTAACAAATAAGAGGTGTTAATTTTAAATGGATATGTTTGATTATTTTAAGAAAATACAAGATTCTATGATTAAAAGCTTCAATAAATCTATTTCTTCAAAATATAAAAGACCTAGCTGCGAGATTTCCCAGGGTAAAGACAGTTTGTCAATAAAGATTGATCTTCCTGGAATGGTCAAAAAAGATGTTATTTTGAATATAACTCATGATTATCTGAAAATTTTAGCTGAGAAAAAAAGCAGGACAAAGAGAGGTTATAAAATGGAAGAAAAATATTTAGGTTTTAGGAGAATAATACCATTGCCACCTGGATTAGTTACTGATAAAACTAATGCTAAATTTTCAAAAGATAAATTAACTATAAAAATACCTAAGATCAAGATTGGAAAAATTAAAGTTAAATGAGAGATAATGAATGGTTGAGTAAAAGGCTAAGTGAAATATGGGAAGTATTTTTTTCTGATGTTAATAAATTAAATAATGTTAATATTAGGTTTTTAGGGAGATGGAAGAATAAATTTGGACATATTAAAAAGTTGAAAAATGGTTCTTCAGAAATTGTGATTAATGGCTTGTTTAAAGATTCTAAAATACCTGACTATATAGTTGATTTGACAATTGCACATGAGATTGTTCATTATTTTCATGGTTTTAACAGTCCTTATCCTAAAAGATTTGAATATCCTCATAAGCACAGTGTTGTTAGGAAAGAGTTGATTAGTAGAGGTTTTAAAATTCCTTTGAAATTGGAGAGAAGATTTTTGAAGCAGGACTGGCAGGTTATTTGTAAGGAACTCTTGTAATACCATAATATTTAAAAATATATGGGCTATCTGTAATTTATGATAGATATTTATTGGTTTGGAATTCCAGATGAAGCCACATATCAGGTTGTAATGTTAGGACAGGCACATTTGCGCTATAAAACAAAAGAAGATTTAGATAAATTATTGAAGTTATCAAGTTCTGATAAAGTTATTGTAAAGAAGTTTGGCTCTATTGAACCTGGACGTAAAATAACATTAGAAGAAGCATGTGGAATTTTCGGTAGTGAAGTGGTTGCCGAGCATTGGAATCCAAGAATGAGTCCGGAAAGAGATTATTATCCTCCTAAAACAATTGACCTTTTAAGTAAAAAAATAATTGAGTGGGAAGAGTCTGCTTAGATTATTTGTAAGGAACTCTTGTAAGTTTTTTGCAGGTTAGACACCAATAATGTTTTTTTCCTTTTTTTAATCTGATTTTATAATTTGCTTTTTGAAAATATGTTTTGCAGTGCTTGCAGAATTTTCTTTTTAGTTCTTTTGGAATTGATATTCTAGCTTTCATTGCAATTTTTCTTGCTAGCTGGATGTATCTGTTTGCCATTTTTGGTTCTAATTTTGCTTGTTTGAATAAAATTTCTATTCTTTCTTTTGCTATTTGTTGTTTTGTTTTCATTGTTATAAATTAGATTTAGAGTGTTTAAATATCTATCCACAAGGCTTATAAATACAAATTTATAGATAATATTGTGGACGGCCATAGTGGTGGGGTTCACCCGATCTTATTTCAAATTCGGAAGTTAAGCCCACCGACGTTCCAAACTGTACTGCTCTTTTGAGCGGGAAATTTGGTTCGCTGTCCCATCTTTTAAATTATAAAGTTCTTTTTTTAACTTTTCAAATTTCTTTTTATGTTTAGAAGTAACTGTGAAAGTTTTTATCATTAAGTTTAATCTTTTAAATTTTGTAGGATGTTTAAAATTTATATTTTCTTTGAATTTAAGAATATTTTCTTTTCCTGAAATTGCAAGTATATAACAATTATCATTAGGAGAATTTTTAATAATTTTATTTGATGTTATATTAAACTTTTTTAATAATTCTTTAATTTCTTTTATTAATCTAAAAGAATTTGATGAAATAGTTATACCTCTTTTCCATTCTTTTGTTTTTTTAAAAATTCTTAATGCTACAGAACCCTCATCATCATATAATGCTCTTAAATATTCTCTTTGTATAGATTTGTTAGCATTTTTAATTTTATTTGGTATAAATATTGTGCTGCTCCTAAAATCATTGAGATACTTTAGAAATTCTCTTATAATAAATCTTTTATAAATATATATAAAATTTGTTCCTGAATTTACTTTTCCTTCTCCAAAATGTACTTGGCCAAATTCTTTTGTGATATCTTGTTTGAATTCTTTTAAAAGTTCTTTACATTTATTGGTATAACCTAAATATTTAGGACACAAACACCCATCACCACTTACTTTAGCTAAACATCTTGCCATTTCTTTTGATATCATTAATATTATCAAGGAATTTTTATTTATATATCTGGCGCGGGTGTCTGCCAAGTGTGCCAATTTACTGGAAAATATATATTGGAGTATATAAGATTTCATATGAGCCTAAATTATAATACTATATAGTTTAGTTTTAGAAAATATTATATATAATAAAGTTAGAATAGTACATATGGATTTAAATGTTATAATACCTTATATTAATCTATGGCTTGGATTGATTATTCTTCCAATTTTTAGTTTTAATCTTTTGTGGCGTATGCTTCCTATATATTTGAATGGTTTTGTTGGAAGTATTTACTTAAACAGGCCATCACATACAACTGCTGTTTTTGGAGGGTTGACTGCTTTATGGGCCTGCGCTGACTGGATTAGAGGTTATATGATGGAGCAAGGGGCTGTTACATCAATAAACTGGTATATTGCAATTGGTTTTGGGTTTTATGGTATTATGGCTCTAATAGTTGGGTTGATGAAAATTGGATTTCTTTATGGTGTTTTAGGCAGAAGAACTATTTTAACTTTTTTTGCAATTTCTTTTTATCCTATTCAGACAGGTCATGCTGTGTTTAGTCTTGAAATAGTTAAAGTTATATTAATTATGGCTATACCAGTAATAATATTATTTGAAGTATTTGCTTTTATTATGAGAAGATTTATTTTGAAAGTTTAATTGTAGAAATTAAATCTGTGAGGTTCACACATAATAGCCATTAATGAATTTGGGTTTTGTTTTTTTAATAAATTGAAGTTTTTTAAATCTGTGTCTGATGGAAGGCAGTGTTTTAAAGGATGCGAGTGTAGAGAGACTAGAGATTCTATTGGGCATGGTTCTGCTGTTACCTGATTGTGTAATTGGAGAAACATTTTTGGTTTATGTATTTTGTTGATAATATAATCTTTATTTATATAACCTTGGAGACATACTTTGAATTCTTTTTCTTTGTTGTTATTGTATATTTCTAATAATTCTGTGTATGTGTTGTTTGTGAATATTAAAGAATTTCCTGTTTTTAGTTGTACTTGAAAATTATTTATTGTTTCAGATTCTATTAGACCTGCTAGTATATATCTTATTTGAGGATTTGTTAAGAAGTAAACTGAGATTAGGATTAATAAGAATAAAGCTATTAAGATTGTTGTTATTTTTATAATTATTGGATGTTTTTCTGAGAATGTTTCTGGCAAATCCTCTGGATTTGTTTGTTTCATTAATAATTTAAAAGAATTAGATGTTTATAATATTAATTAAAAAGGGACTTTTGCTCTTGCTTCTAAACTTGGTTTTGCGAATAATCCTCTTGCTTTTTTATGAAATTCTCTTGATTTTTTCATAAGTTCAAAATTTTTGACATAAAATATATCTCTTCCATCTATTTCATGGAAGTCACAAGCTTCTCTAAGAAATTCTATACATGCTGATTTATGTGTAGGACTATCTGGATAATCTGCTAATGTTTTTCTTGCCCAATTTTTATTATATGTTGGCATTTTTATCCTCCTAATATTTTTGTTAAAGCTTTGTAATAATTTTCTAAAGCTAATGCTGAAGTTGTTTCATGATTTGTATGGTAGTTAGTTGTTGGTAATTGTACTGTTGCTCCATTATATCTTCCGTCTGTTTCATCTACTATATGCCCTAGTTCAGTCTTACCTAATTTTTTATGTTTATCTTTTGGAAGTTTAGTATTTTGTGCTTCTATAAATTCATCTTTCATTTCATATTTAATTCCTTCTCTTTCACAAAAATCTCGTAGAGAAGCTACTAGTTTTGGATTGAATGTTCCATTTGAATCTTTATTTCTTAATACTACTAAACCTTCTTGAATTGCTCTTTCATCACCATAAGATGTAGTATCTAAAGTAACTATTTCTTGTGAATCTATACTTATATCTTTTAAGTAATTTAAAATATGTCTCCAACTTCTTCCAATTTCTTCTTGTGTAGTGAATATTACTCTACCGTCAAAGCCATCTTGTATTAATTGGTAAATAACTGCTGTACTTATAGCATTGTCAATTTGAGATGAAACATTCCCATTTTGTAAATCTAATTGAGATTTGTAAGCTACAGGTGTTCCTTTTGGTAGTCCTTTTAATCCATCTATTTCGAACAGTAAATCTTTTTGATCAAAATCATAAGAAAAACTTTTTACTTTACCCTCTCCTAATGGTTTTCCGTCTTTATCATAAGCATATACTAATTCATCAAGAAATCTTTTTCCAGATTTTCTAAAAACTGCTTCTGAAGTTTTATTTTCATCTTGATAAAAATGCTTTGCATTAAATGCTGCATATTCAAATTTTCCCTCTTGATTGGCTACTATTCCATGTCTATCAATATGTGCTGTTAGAATTCTTGGATTTTTTAAGCCTTTTTTAGTTACAACTACTTCTCTGCCAGAATTTAGAACTTCATATCCTTTTCTGTGGAAATCAACTTCAAGATAGTCCATAAAAGGGCCTTCAAATCCTACAACTGATGGAACTTGTAGATATTCTTCAGTTTTTGATAATATGTTTTTAAGTGACATTTTATTTTCCTATTTCCGTAACAACATATTCTCCATTCTCTTCATAAGCAATTTTTCCTTTAAATTGTTCATCAAAAAATAAAGGTGATTGATAAGCTTGATTTATAATAACACTTAATTCATCTGCTGTCTCTTTATTAGTTGCACCAGCATAAGTTGCTTTTATTGAATATCTCATAGCATCTTTTCTAGCTTTTGTTATAATTGGCTCTAATTTAGAATCTCCAATATTATCTATTCCTTCTCTTAAAGAAAGCCTTAATTCAGAAGGTGTTTTACTTAGATTTCTAATAAAAGGTAATTCTGCTTCAATCTCCTCTTTAGGAGTACTACATCTTAAAAATCCATATGCTTTGCCTGTTTTCATACCTATAATGTATATTTATTCCTTTATAAATCTTTCTATTTGTTGTTACTTAGAAGTTATAACATCTTAAGCTTGCCTGTTATTTTATCAATTTTTTTCTCTTCATCAGGGCCTATTGCTAGACAGGTTTTAGTGGGCTCTGTAAAGAAGGTTTTAGCAGCATCTGTGATTAGAGCTGTTTTTAGGCCTGCTTTTTTAGCTTTTTGCTCATGATTTAATAACTCCACTAAATCCTTGACTTTTAGAACAACTTTCTTTGAGCCTTGTAATTTCCATTTCCCAAGCTTTAATCTTGGTGTTCTATGGACAGCTTCTACAGAGGCATGTGCAACCTGAGCTGATAGCTTTCCCCGGGGGAGCTTTAAGTCATTTCTAACCAAAATCACCTGTTTCATAGAATAAGTAGATATTTTGTTAATTTTAAACATTTGGGTAAGGTTTATAAAGAATTATACTTTAAAAGAAAGCACCATGAATTGGGGGGCAATGCTAATTTTATGTATTTTACTTAGTTCAAGTGTTCTTGCTGAGAATGTAAAATTAAGTGTTGGAGAGAGTTATTTGAAATATGGTGTGAATATAACTTTGGCTAAACTGGATAAAGATTATGAAAAAGCTGTTATATGCGTTAATAATGAGAAGCAGATAATGGAGGATGATCAGCTTACTTATTTTAGAGATGCAAGAATTGAGCTGAATGATATTGATAGGCATGACAGAAGTATAGAATTTGATGTGAAATTATTAGGGGGCTGTGTTGGCTGCATATGTGAGGGTGACTGCCTGAATTCTGATTGCAAGATAAATATTTATGATGAGTTTGGAAGTTTGATTTATGAGGAAGAAAATGAAGTAGATGTTATTGAAGAACCAGAATCTATTAAGATTATAGAACAAAGGAAAGTTAATAAAAATTTTGTGGTTGTTTTTGGATTAATTGGTGGATTAATTGGTGCAGTGTTAGTGTGGTTATTTTGGTTTAGGAAGATGACCTTCTAATTTGAATTTATGTTTTAATTCTCTTTCTATTTTTTTGAATGCTTCATGTATTGTTCTTGTCAGATCCCAGTCATGCGAGTCTGATACTGCTATGATGTCTGGTGATTCTAATCTTAGATGTGTTGAGAATTTTACTCTTTTACCTGTTTTTTCCATTCTTTTAATATGAACTTTTATAAGAAATTTTGGGAATTTAATTTTTATTTTGTTGTGGTAATGCTCTGTTATTTTTAGAACTGTGTCTGGTTCACCCTCTTTTAGATTTTTTAAACCAATGAATTGAACTGGCATAGATTAAAATTATTTTTTAGATATTTAAATGTTTTTAAGGTTTTAGGATTTTGTCTAATAATCTTACGCTTCTAAATGATAGTTGAGAATTTATTTTATATACAAATCTTCCTTTATGGTCTCTTGCTATAATCTCTGTATTAAGAAAATCACCTTTTCTAGATCTCTTTCCAAATTTTTCTGGATCTAACATGCATAATTCAAGATCAATGCCTTTAACTAGATTTAAGGATGAGGATGAATCAGAGTGGACTTTTTGGGACAGATAAATAACTGTTAACTCTTCTGGAACAGCATTTAATTTTCCTTTTTTTACTGCATCACATATTATAAAAGATGAAGCAGCCAAAGCATAGAGATTTGATTCTGAACTTTCTGAACCAATAAGTTTTCCAAATTCCAAAGAATTTTTTCTAATAAATCTTCCTGAATGAACTCTTGGGGTATTAGGATAATCTATAACTTGCTCTCCTTCAAAATCTTTCCTTTCCAAAGTATATACTCTTTTTTTTTCTTTGTCTATTGATCTTACAGATGATTTTAATGTTTCTGGGTCTAATACCAGCATAAAATTATAATCAGAACCTGTTTTTACACCTGCCATTTCTATATTTATATTTGCAAATGGATAATTTGCAGTATTAATACCAGCATGTTTCATTGATTCTTTTATTAATCTTGTTACTATTGTAGTTTGTAAAAATCCTGGAACAAGAGCCTGGTGATATACAGGATGCTCTTTATGAGCAGGGTTACTATCTCCTGTTAGTTCACAAAAATGTTTTACATGGCCCATTAATGGATGATAATCAGAAATTAATTTTACTAAACCATCATCTTGTGTAATTTGCTTGTTAGTTACTAATCCTGGAAGTTCTGTTATTTCTATCATTTTAAAAACTAAAAGTATTCTTCTTATAAACCTTTCTATACCTTTTAGGTTATATCAGAAAAACTTATAAATTATGTGTTCTAATGTATATATTAATGAAAACAAGTTTTATATTAATATCTTTGGTAGTTTTGTTTAGTATTATAAATTCTGGATATATTAAGGGAGATGATATACCTGACTATATGCTAGAAGGCGGTCCTGAATGGGAGAATTATGTTTTAGATGAAGAAGCTATTAAAGACAAATTATATTGCAGAACAACAATAGTAAATGGAGATATAATAGAAACAAGGTGGTATAATTATTTTGTAAATCCAAATGATGTGGTTAGAGCAGATTATGGGGATACAACAACCCCTTATTGTGAATATCCTAATTATGAACCTGTTTATGCAAGCGGCAGTAATGAAGGAAAAATTTATTCTAGAAAAGTTTTTGATGAGGAAGGGGATGTTTTAGAAACTGTGTGGCATGATGCTTGTTCTGATGAAATAATAAAAACAGATGATGGGGATACAACTTATCCTGGTTCAAATGAATTTACTGAAAAATGTTACCATCCAGATTATGTTATAAATAGTGAAGAAACAGTAATTGGTAATGAAGAAACTGAAGAAGAAAGTATAAATAATCAAATTTTAAGTTTTGGAACTAAAATAGTTAATTGGTTTAAAAGTTTACTTAATATGTAGTTCTACTATATCATTATCTTGTAATTTGTGATTTAATCCACATCTTTGTGCTTCGTGTTTTGAACTTTTTCCCCAGACTCTTGCAAACTTAAATTGCTTGATGAAATCTTTGTGAACATGTTCTGCTAAATCTTTTATTACTGAATCTTTTTTTAAAGCAAGAGGAGGATATGTTGGTTTTTTACCCGGCTGTTTTGTGTGAATTTTAATTAGCTTTAAATTTTTCCAGATTAAATCAGGTAAATTTTTTTGTTCTTTATATAAAATAAATGGAACACTAACATCTCCTTCTTTTAATTCTTTTTTGATTAGATCTAATTCTTTTTTATTGTTGAACATTAAAATAAGCAAATCTGACTGTCTTGCAATTGAGAGATTTGTTGGACCTAAAGGAGTGTCTATATAATTTTTTGTAATTGCTGATATTTCTACAATTTGTAATTTTATTCCTTTGTAATCCAACATACCTTGTTGGGGTTTTGTTGTTGTGAAAGGAACATCTGATATTTTTATATGAGCATTTGTTAGGTTTTTTAGTAAAGTAGATTTACCTGTGTTTGTTGTTCCTATTAAAGTTATTTGTGCTGCTCCTTGTTTTTTAATTGATAAGGAAAATTTTCCTCCTTTTGATGCTTTTTGCTTTTCTACTAATTGTTTGTATCTTGCTATTCTTGTTTTAAGTTCTTTTAGAAGATTGGCTGCCCCTTTATGGCGTGGCGCAAGTGAGAGCATTTTCTTTAATTTTTCCAATTTTTCTTCTGGAGTTTGCGCAGCTAGAAATTCTTTTTCTGCTGCTATATAATGTGGTGATGCATTAACTGGCATAAGGTTTTTATAGAGATAATTGTTTATATATTTGTTGAAAGAGGTGCTTTAAATGATTGACATACATAAAGATTGGGGATTAAAGGGAAAAGGTCTAATATTAGAATTTGCTCGAAATTCTTTGATTGAGGAATTAGAGGCTATTAATAATTACCAAGCGAGAATTGATAAAACTAAAGATGCTAAGTTAAAGAAAATACTTATTCATAATATGAATGAAGAAAAAGAGCATGCAGCAATGTTAATGGAATGGATAAGGAAAAATGATAAAGAACAAGACAAAGTGTTTAAAGAGCATGATTAAAAGAGGTGTAGATTTTGGAATATATAGATTTGAATTATAAACCAACAAAAAATGATTTAATTGTAGAGTTTTATGTTGAGCCTAATCGGGTTGACATTTACAAAGCTGCTAATGCTATAGCAGGTGAGAGTTCTATAGGTACCTGGACTGATGTTAAAACTATGGAAAAAAGAATTGCTAAAACCTTGAAGCCAAGTGTGTTTAGTATTAAAGGACACAATATTAAGGTTGCTTATCCTGTTAAATTATTTGAACCTGGTAATATGGCTGAAATTTTGAGTTCTATTGCTGGAAATATTTTTGGTATGAAAATGTTGAGAAATTTGAAATTAATTGGTATTGACTGGCCTGATAAAATAATTAAAAGTTTTAAAGGTCCAAAATATGGGATTCCTGGTGTGAGAAAATTATTGAAAGTTAAGAAGAGACCTTTGGTTGGAACTATTGTAAAACCTAAGTTAGGTTTGAGTTATAAAAAACATGCACAGGTTGCTTATGAAGCATGGGTTGGAGGGTGTGATATAGTCAAGGATGATGAACCACTTACGAACCAGATATTCAATCCTTTTAATAAAAGAATTGTAGAAACTCTGAAAATGAGAAAGAAAGCTGAAAAAGAAACTGGTGAAGTTAAAATTTATATGCCAAATGTTACAGCTGAAGTAGATGAGATGAAGAAAAGAGCAAAGTTTGTTAAGAAACATGGTGGAAGATATATGATGATTGATGTTGTTACAACTGGTTTTAGTGCTTTACAAACTATGAGAGAGGAAAATGAAAAATTAGGATTAGTTATTCATGCACACCGTGCTATGCATGCTGCTTTAACAAGAGGCAAGATGGGAATTAGTATGTTTGCTTTAGCTGAAATTTACAGATTATTAGGAGTTGATCAGCTGCATATAGGAACTATATTTGGAAAAATGGAAGGTGGGAGAGAAGAAGTAACTGATATTAAGAATGAGATTAGTAAGACTTTTGTTAAACCCAAAAAACATGTTTTAGAAACTAATTGGGGTAGAATAAAACCTGTATTTCCTGTTTGTTCTGGTGGTTTGCATCCAGGACATGTTGATAAGTTGATTAAATATTTAGGCAAGGATATAATTATACAAATGGGTGGTGGAATACATGGCCATCCTTTAGGAACATTACATGGTGCAAAAGCTGCTCGTGAAGCTGTTGAGGCTGTGATGAAAGGAAAATCTTTGAAAGAATATGCTAAGAAACATGTAGATTTGGGGTTAGCTTTAAAACATTTTAGTAGGAAGTAATTCTTGTTTTAAATTAAAAGAGGTTAAGATGAAAAGGAAACCAAACTGGAAAGTTGTGATATTTTCGTTAATTGCTTTAGTATGTTTAGTTTTAGTTTTTGCAGTTGACTGGTTGTTTATTATTCCAGCTGTGATTTTACTTATTTTAAATCAGAGAGAGCTGATGAAAAAATAGGTAATCTTTAAATAACTAAAATTCTTCTTGATTTAAAAAGAGGTTATCATGAAAAAATATTTAGGTGTATCTTTGAATATAATTCTTTTAGGTGTAGTTGCTCTACTTAATGACATGAGCAGTGAGATGATAATGCCTATACTTCCTTTATTTTTTGCTGGTCTAGGAGCAAGCAGTTTAGTAATAGGTTTATTGGGCGGCTTGAGAGATAGTATTTCAAGCATATTGAAAGTATTTGGAGGTTATTTTTCAGATAGAACTGGAAAGAGAAAAATATTTGTAAGCTCTGGTTATTTTTTAACTGCTTTGTTCAAGGTTACTTTGGGTTTATCTAAAATATGGCCAACTGCATTATTAAATGCTTCATTAGAAAGAATTGGCAAGGGTATAAGAACTGCTCCAAGAGATGCAATAATTGCTGAGTCCACTAAAAACCATAAAGGAAGAAGTTTTGGATTGCACAGAGCATTTGATACTACTGGTGCAATATTAGGAAGCATAATTGCTTTTATTTTATTCTGGTATTTTGGTTTGAGCTTTAAGATGATTATTTTATTATCTGCTATGGTTGGTTTTATTTCCTTAATACCATTAATTTGGGTTAGAGAGAAGAAAATTAAACCTGAGAAAAAAAGTTTTAAATTAAGTTTTAAGAGACTACCTAAAAAAGTCAAAAAATTTATTTTAATAGCAAGTATATTTGCATTAGCTAATTTTAGTTATATGTTTTTTATTCTGAGAGTTAAAGGATTTTTTCTTGGAAAATTAGCAATTGGAATTCCAATTTTATTTTATATTTTATATAATTTTGTTTATGCATCATTGTCAATTCCTTTAGGTAATTTAGCTGATAAAATTGGGAAAAAGAAATTGATTAGATTTGGTTATGTATTATTTTTTATAGTCTGCATGGGTTTTATGCTAGCTAAGAGCTGGATTGAATTTGTTTTATTGTTTGCACTTTATGGTCTGGTTTTTGCAGCTGTTGAGGGAAATCAAAGAGCATTAATTTCTGATTTAGTTCATGAAAAGCATAAAGCTACTGCTCTTGGTATGTTTCATACTTGTGTTGGAATTTTAGCTTTGCCTGCAAGCTTAATTGCTGGTTTTTTGTGGTCAATTAATCCTAATTATACTTTTTTATTTGGCGGATTTGTTAGTTTAATTGCTGGTATAGAAATTAAGAAGATTTAGGTTTTTTCTTTAAAATAGACTGTATTTTCCATTTACCTGTTTTTAATTTTCCTACAATTGCTCTTTGTGCTTTTATTTTTCCTTTGTAATTTGTATGTGATATTGGAACATTTCTAAAAGACTTTTGAATAAATTTCTTTGGTGATTCTTGTCTATATCTTAACCAGTTTTTTGTTGTTCTTGGGTATTGTCCTTTGAATTTTTTAGTGCTGCCTTTTGAAGAACTGGATTTCCCTTTCGTGCTTTTTCGCCTGCTCTTTTGTTTTGAATGTGCCAAGATTTCTCCTCCTCCATTTTCCTTTTATTAATTTTTTAGACCTTGAGTAAATTCTATATCCTTCTTTAATTTTTCTTATAACCATTTTTCATAATCTTTTGTTATTTGTTTTGAATATTTCCAAACTTTGTAAAGTTTGAATAAATCTTTTGCAAAAACAATATTTTTTTTAAATTCTTTTTCAAAATATTTTTCTACTAATTTTACCCTTCTTTTAAATGCTTTTATGTTAAATTTAGTACTTAGTTTAACCCAGTTGGAGAGAGTTTTTGCAGCTTTATTTATAAAACTTTCACTTTTTTTAAGAAAAGAAGACAAATAATATATAACTTCTTTATTGTTGAACCTGTGAAACTGTTTTAAAAGATATTTTATTTTTTCTTTTTTATCTTTATGTATATTGGAATCTATTGCTATTTCTAACATAGAATGTGCAAGACCTTCTGAAATATTAAATTTCTTTGTTACTTTTTTTAATTTATTTGGTAATATTTTTTTATGAAATTTATTATCTAATTTTATGTGATTTTTTACACCTTGGTAAAATAATTTGTATTTTGGTTTTTTCTTAGCTAGTTTTCTTGCAAATTTTAAAGCTGTAATGTGCTTTTTCTTTAAGAAAATAAAATTATCTGGGAATATTGCCCCGTATAAAAATGCTGGATCTTCACTTGTTTTACTTGCATAATATAGATGTGCTAAAATATCTGGCA
Organism: Candidatus Woesearchaeota archaeon; assembly: GCA_965603615.1. GTDB lineage: Archaea > Nanobdellota > Nanobdellia > SCGC-AAA011-G17 > JACPIM01 > CBFCXS01. The sequence continues at coordinate 13,317 of CBFDDQ010000006.1, read as the reverse complement.
TAAATTAAAGTATACTTTGTAGAATATAAATTTATTCATATCTTAATGCATCAACTGGTTTCATTTTTGAGGCTTGTCTTGCAGGCATTACTCCTGATAAAGAACCTACAATAAATGAGAAAGCAAGAGCACCTAAAATTAAATACCAAGGGAAGTGTGCTTTTAGATAAATAATACCATACATTTTTGTTATGACAATTTCTACTGTTTTGCTTAAACCTATACCAATAACAATACCAATTGCCCCGCCAACTAAACCTAAAAATCCTGATTCAATTAAAAATAATTTCATTATATCAGAATTTCTTGCTCCAATTGCTTTCATTATACCTATATCTTTTGTTCTTTCTAGAACTGAAGTATACATTGAATTTGTAATTCCAATTCCTCCTACTAAAAGTGAAATAGCTGCTATGCCTATAACTACTGCCTGCACTATTGAAAAAATTGTTTGAAATGATTCCATAAGCTGTTGAAATGTATATGCTCTAAAATCTTCTTCTCCCTCATCTACATTTCTATAATCTCTTAATTCTTTTTTTATTGCTTCTGTAACCTGATTTACATCAACACCATCTTTAGTTTGTACAATTATTATTGATATTTCATCCATCTCAAATAAATCTACAGATGTATCGTAAGGAATTATCATAGATTTGTCATCTGCAGGATTTCCAATAGGCCCCATTATACCTACAACTTTGAATTCTTTATCTCTGATTTTAATTCTATCTCTTAATTTAACTTTTTTATCAAATAATTCACCTTTTGCTACCAAATCTCCAATAATAACTTTATAATTATCAGAACTTTTTAGATCTCTGCCTTGAACTACTTCAAAACTTTGCATCTCTTCGATTACTCTTCTTGTTTCATCTGTGGGCATACCAGAAACAAATGTATATTTAACATCATCACGAAATTCTGTTTTGGCTGATTTTGAGATTAATTTTCCTACCATATCTACGCCTTTTACTCTTTCAATTACTTTAGCATCATCATCTGTTAATTTTTCACTTGTATATCCCCCACCTGGTGGGCCTTGAAAAACTGCACCACCTGCTTCTACCATAATTTTATTAGTACCCATTTTTTCAAATTCTTCGTTAATTGCTCCTTGTAAACCCTGACCTAAAGAAATAAGTGAGACTACTGCTGCTATGCCTACAAAGATACCAAGCATGGTTAACCAGGATCTTAGCTTTCTGTATCTTAAACTGCCCCACACTATAGCAAAATAGTCTTTAATCATTTTAATTTAATAAAGAAAATTTTTATTTTTCTTGGAATTCTTTTTATGTAAGTCCATCTTAATTTTCTTGTTATTATTGCAGCTACTGTTAACATCTTTAAAGATGAAGTTTTCATAGACTTTTTTATATTTCTTGTTAATCTCCAGTTTTTGTATGTTAGGTATATGAATATAATAATTAATAATAGAATAATATTTCTGAAAAATTTACTTGGTATTAATCCCATCATTTTTGCCTGTATTTTTGAATAGACATAAGTTTTTACTTCTCTGATTTCTGTTACTGGATTATTTAGATCATCCTTATATTCTAGTCTAACTTTTATTGGAATGTTTCCAAATCTTTTTGGATAAATATCAAATTCTGCTGTTTCATAATCATCTGGCTCTAAATTTCCAATGTATGTTCTTGGTGCTGTTAGTACTTTGTAATGTTTTGTTGGAATAATCTCCATTATTAAATATTTTATATTTGATGGTCCTATGTTTGATAGAGAAATTGTTATTTCATCTTTCATTCCTCTGATTAATGTTGAATCTTCAACTGTTAAGTCATATTCTGGTGTTTTTGTGATTATAACTCCAATGTAGTCTTGTCTTGTATTTTCATTTCCCAGTTCATCATTGAAAATTATTGAAAATGGCAATCTATATACATTTGGATCTGCATCTGGCAGGGCTATAACCTGGAATTGAACTGTTTCTGATGATTGTGATTTTATATTTGATACTTGCTTTTGTGATGTAGATTGATAAGGAGCAAGAGGTACAGTGTCAGAAAAGTTTAACTTTACTTCTACATCCTTCATTGAGAAGTCTGCATTGTTTTCTATTTCTACATTTATGAACGCTGTACCTCCAGGGGGAATATATTCAGGATCTGTTGTTACTCTTGTTGATGCAACAGTTCTTTGCAATCTTTTTACTATGATATCAAAACTTACAGGGCTTATTCTAAATATGTTGGGTTCTTTAAATTCAAGAGTAAACATATAAGTACCTTCTTCTGCACCTGAATTAACTTTAATTTCAAAATCAAATTTTGTAGATTCACCTGGTTTTAATTCTTGTATTGTTACAGAATCTTTTTTTGTTAATGAAAGAGGAAAATATGTACCAGCAGTAAATTCTAAATTTTTAAATGTTTCAGGGCCTGTATTTGTAACTTCAAATGTTAATATAGATGTAGAGCCTATTGTAATTGGGGAAGGAGAACACCTCAAAAAATCAATTCTTATATCCTCACTTTCAGAAAATTCTGTTTGTCTGGCTAGTGCCAGTGGTATTATTAGCAGCAATATTGCTAAAATTAATATTTTTCTCATCTTTTTGCCTCCCTTAAGACTTGTCCATCTCTCAATTCAATTTTTCTTTGAGCATGTTTTGCAATTGATAAATCATGCGTGATGAGGATAATTGTTTTACCCTCTTTATGAAAATTTTTGATTAAATCTAATATTTCTTTACCTGTTTGTGAATCTAAATTACCAGTTGGTTCGTCTGCTAAAATTATATCTGGGTTATTAATTAAAGCTCTTGCTATAGCAACTCTTTGAGCTTCTCCTCCTGATAGTTCTGTTGGTTTGTGATGCATTCTTTCACCTAAACCAACTTTTTCTAAAAGTTGTTTTGCTTTTTCTATTTTGTTATCTTTTAGTTCTGGATGGAATAATAATGGTAGTGTAACATTTTCCAGAGCTGATAATGAAGTTATAAGATTGAATGTTTGGAATATGAAACCAATTTTTTTACCTCTAATTTGGGCTAGGTCTGATTCTGTTAGAGTTGATATATCTACATCTTCTAAAAGAACTTTTCCTTTTGTTGGAAGATCTAGGCAACCTATCATGTTTAGGCTTGTACTTTTTCCACTTCCACTTGCACCTATAATAGATACAAATTCTTTTTCTTTAATTTGTATATTTAAACCCTTAAGTGCTGGAACTTCTACTTCTCCCATTTGGTAGATTTTCCATACATCTCTTAGTTCTATAACTGTTTTCATTTTTTGAATATACCTAAACCTTTGAGATACTCTATTACAGCTTGTCTTGATAGTTCAGATTCTTTTATACCTATTTTTTTACATATATCTCTTATAGTTTTATGAAGCTCATCTGTAACTTTGTATTTAATATAGGCCATATTTGTACCTCATATGTACCTTTTAAGGTACTAATTGATATTTAAATGTTTTGGTAGAAATGCTTTTAAAGTAGTTTTTATTACTGTATTATATGCGGGAGTGCCGGAGTGGTCAAACGGGCTAGAAGTTGAAAAACTGGCCAAGCTCAAAACCTAGTGGCTTAGTGCCTACACAGGTTCAAACCCTGTCTCCCGCATTTTCTTACAAAAGATTTAAATATTTCCCCATTTATTAAAATTATAAGTGGGGAAAATGGCATTTATAAGAACTAGAAGAAAAGGAAAGTATGTGTATAAAGAACTTGTAGAAACTATTTATGTAAAAGGAAAACCTAAACAAAAATTTTTAAAACATTTAGGCAAGATAGAAATTAGTAAAATTAAACCAAATTTAATAAAAGAAGATATTAAAAAGATAGAAAATATCAAAAAAATTTATAATAAGAAGTTTAAAAAATTACCAAAGTCTATTAAAGAAAAATTTGTTAAAAATTTCTTAATTAAATTTACTTATAATACAAATAGAATAGAAGGGTCAACTTTAACATTAAAAGATACTTCTTTAATTTTAAAAGATAAAATTGCTCCAAAAGGTGCTTCAACCAAGGAAATAAAAGAGGCTGAAAATCATGAAAAATCATTTGATTTTATGTATGATTATAACGGAAATATTAATTTAAAATTTATTTTAGAAATGCATAAAATTCTATTAGAAGATATTGATAATGAAATTGCTGGCAAGATAAGAGATTTTAATGTTAGAATAGATGGAACAATGTTTAAGCCACCTGATTTTCGAGAGGTAAAGTATGAAATGAAAGAATTTATAAAAGGGTATAACAAAGCAAAAAAGAAACTTAATGTATTTGAATTAGCTGGTTTGGTTCATTTAAAGTTTGTTACAATACATCCTTTTGGTGATGGTAATGGCAGAATATCTAGATTATTACAAAATTTTGTTTTAAAAAAACATAAATATCCTATGCTAGATATTCCTTATAAAAATAGAGAAGAATATTATGATTGTTTGGAAGACTGTCAGATTAATAAAAAAGAAAAACCATTTATTAATTATTTAAAAAGAGAATATTTTAAAGAAAATGAAAGTATTAATAAGTGAATCTGGGAAAGTGTATTTTTCTGATAAGAAAGAGTTTCATACTAAGGATGGTATTGTGAAAGTTAAAAATGGTGTTTCTAAAAATAAGCGTGAGAAATTTTATATCTTTGATGCTGGGTTTGCTGATTTAGTTCACAAGATGAAAAGAGGACCTGCGATTATATTAAAGAGAGATATTGGGAGCATATTAGCTTATACTGGTGTGAATGCTAAAAGCAAAGTATTAGATGCTGGTGTTGGTGGTGGTTTTTTGTGTTCTTTTTTAGCTAATGTTTGTAATAATGTTACTGGTTATGAGAGAGATGAGAGATTTTTTAAATTAGCTGGAGAGAATTTTAAATTTCTTGGATTGAAAGTTAAGCTAAAGAAGAAAGATGTGTATAAAGGTATTTCTGAGAAGAATTTAGATTTGATTACTTTAGATTTGTTAGAACCCTGGAAAGTTATTAATCATGCTTATAAAAGTTTGAAATCTGGAGGTTTTTTGGTAGTTTATGTTCCACAGATTACTCAAGTTATGAAAGTTGTTTCTAGTGTTAAAGATAAGTTTGTTGTTGAGAAAATAATTGAGAATACTGAACGAGAGTGGAAGGTTGAAGGTAAAGTTGTAAGACCAGAACATATGGGACTTTTACATACTGGGTTTTTGGTATTTTTGAGAAGGGTTTAGAACCAGGAAGTTATAGTTAATAACCTTCTTCCAAACCAAGATTTTATTGATGTTCTTATTCTTTGCGATTTGTAAGAAATTTCTTTTGTTTTTAGAGCTTGCTGTATTGTTACTTGTTTGTTTTTTAATCTATTAATTGTGTTTTCTGTTATGTAAATGTTTAAAGTTGGGTTGTCTATTTTACTTTGTTGTATTTGGAGAATTTTTGCACTTTTAGTTACTCCACCTATAATTATTACTTCTCCTGTGTTTGTTGTTAGGAAAAGATTGATTCTTTCATTACCTATAATTTTTTTAGCAATCCATGGTACTTTGTCTAAATTATTATTGTATTGTGTTTTTAGTTCTTGTAAATCATTGCCTAATATTACTTGTGCTGATACTTGTGTGATTAGTAAGAGGATTATTATTGGTATTAGGTATTTCATATTTAATAAAAATAAAGAAAGATATATAAAATTATCCATAATAGTTTAACAAATGGCACAATTACCATTTGAAAGGATAAAAAGAGAAATTATAGTAAAAAGAGAATCTGAAACTAATGACAAATATGGCTGCAAACCTGAAGAAAGAAGTGTTGATAAGCTAATTAAATATGGTATTATTAATGTTAATAAACCTTCAGGTCCTACAAGCCATCAAATAGTTGATTATGTTAAAGGAATATTAAATGTTGGTAAAGCCGGCCACTCTGGGACGCTTGACTTATTAAATTAAGAGTGAAATCCTATAGTAACTGGAGTATTACCAATAGCTTTGGATAAAGCAACCAGAGTAGTTCAGGTTTTACTAAATGCTGGAAAAGAATATGTTTGTCTGATGCATTTACATAAAGATGTTAGTGAGGAAAAGATTAGAAAAACTGTAAAAAAATTTACTGGTGTTATTGAACAACTACCTCCTTTGAGAAGTGCTATTAAAAGACAATTAAGAGAAAGAGAAGTATATTATTTTGAAATTTTAGAGATTGATGGAAGAGATGTTTTGTTCAGGATAGGATGTGAAGCTGGAACTTATATCAGGAAGATTTGCTCTGATTTTGGAAAAGAATTGAAAACAGGGGCACATATGCAGCAATTAGTTAGAACAAAAGCTGGATGTTTTAAAGATAAAGATATGATAAACTTGCAGAAGTTGCAGGATGCTTATACTTTGTATGAACAAGGAAAAGAAAAAGAGATTAGAAAATGTGTTTTGCCTTTTGAGAGAGCTGTTGATCATTTAGGAAAAATATATATTGTTGATGGGGCAATTGGAAGTATAACTCATGGTGCTCCACTTTATGCTGTTGGAATTTCTAAATTTGAATCTGAGATTTGTAAGAATGATTTAGTTGCTGTTTTTAGTTTGAAAGGTGAATTAGTTTGTGTTGGAAAAGCTGAGATGAGTTCTAAAGAAATTGGTAAAAAAGAAAAAGGCACAGTTGTTAGTGAGACTAAAGTTTTTATGGGAAGAGATGTTTATCCTAAAAAATGTTAGGTTCTCCTTTTTAGAATTTATATTAGAAGTGGAGAACTTTTTAATTTAACTTCAAATGAAGTTGAAGCTTACGATACTTATTTAAATAAGATTTTTGTTAATATAAGTATGAAAAATTATATTTTAGTTATTTTGGCTTTAAGTATACTTTTACTTAGTGGGTGTATTACAAGCCAAATTGGGGGTATGCAAAGTCCTTGTAGTGAATATATAGAAATTATGGCTGAAGCAAGGAATACTAATAATCCAAGTTTATGTAATTCTATTGATGATGAAAGTTGTGTTAAGGGTTGTATATATGAAGTAGCATATTTAAATCAAGAAGAAGCTCATTGTAGTTTAATAAAAGATGAAATTACTAAATCTCATTGTTATGCAAATTTAGCTCCAGCTAAAGGTGCTCATCTTTGTGAGTCCATAACTGTTGAATCTGAGGCTGAAGCACCTGGTTTTAATTACCTTTGCTTAGGTTTAAGAACAACTCTACCAAAAGTAATTAGTGAAGGAAAATATTTGTGTGTTACTCCTAATTGGAGAGATAGATGTATTAGTAATGTTGCAAATCAGAGAACTGATGCTAGTGTTTGTGATTTAATTTCAGACCCAAAAATGAAGGATATATGTGTTCTTGAGTCTGATAGAAGTAACTTTTATTTTGGTAATTCTAAATTGAATTGTTTATTATCCCTAAGTTTATCTAAATCCCAGGAATTTTGTAAATCTGCTAAAACCCAAAATGCAGGATTTGTTGGATTTTTAACAAGTGAAAATCTTGAAAAATCTTGTGGTAATAAATTATGTGAACCTGTAGAAGGGGCTTTAGGTTGCCCTCAAGATTGTAGAGTTGGCTCCGGTGGATGTGTAGTTGCAGGACATTTTACAACAACTGCAGAAAATTTTCCAGCACAGGAATCTGTTGGTTGTTGTGAAGGTTTGGTAGAAGCTGAATATGGTGAATACAAAGGAAGAGGAACAGTCTGTAAAAAAGTTTCGAAAGGAGATCCTAGGACTTGTATAAAACCAAATGATGGAGTTTGTGGTCCTGGAGAAAATAAATGTAATTCTCCTGAAGATTGTGGTGAATAGTTAAAATGTCAAGAATAAAACAATTTTTAAAATTTAAATGGAGCAAGGTTATTTTAACTATTTTATTATTTTTAGTTCATCCCGAGCCTGTATTTAGGCTTGGAGGAACTGGACCTAAATGGCAATGGTTTGCTAGTATTGAAATACTTAAAAATTTAGGTAATATTTTATTAAGACCTTTTAAATGGATAGGATCAGAATACTTTATTGAAGAACTTTTTAGTTCCTTAGGATTATTTTTGTTATTATTAGGTTTTATATTTATATTTTACTTAATAAGCTGTTTTATTATTTGGATTTTAAAGAAAATAAAAAATCTATTCTAAAATTATGACAGAAAAATTTGTATTAGTAAGTTTGGAAGAAAAGAAAGCTAAAAAAATAGCAGAAACAATTAGTAACAACACCTGTAGAAAAATATTAAATTATCTTTCTGAGAGAAAAGATGCTAGTTCAAGCCAAATATCTAAAGATTTAAGCATACCAATTAGCACTGTTCATTATAATTTAAAATCCTTAATAGAGAGTAAGTTAGTAGAGTCTAAAGAATTTAAATATAGTCCTAAAGGCAGAGAAATGGATTTATATAAAATAGCAAGAAAGTTTATTGTTATTTCCCCTGGAAATTTTAAAGGAATAAAAGAAAAATTAAAAACTATAATACCTGTTGTTTTAATATCTGGAGTTGGTGCTGTTTTAATAAAATACTCTTCTAAATTAACTAGTTTTGCTAAAGTAGGAGGTGGGGTTGGAGGAATAAGTGTAATTAGAGCGACACCTAACTATGCTTTATGGTTCTTTATTGGTTGTATATTTAGTTTGATTGTTTATTTTATAATTAGAAAATTAATGAGATAGTTTCCCAAGTATATAATTTATAAATCTTCTTATATTAATATTTTATATGAAAATTATTAAAATTACTCGTGAATCTGGTATTCCATTAATAGGATTAATCCAAGTAGGTATAATTGACAGAGGTTCAAATTTGTTACAGGTTAGAGCTACTTCTGCTTGTAATCTTCGTTGTAAATTTTGTGCAACTTCATCTAATGAACCCAAAATACATCCAGTTGAATATTATGTTGATGTAGATTATTTAGTTGATTATGTGAAAGAAGTTGTTAGTTTTAAGGGATATAATACAATAATTTTTATTGATTCTGTTGGTGAGCCTTTAATGCATCCTGATATTTTGAAATTAGTTAGAGAGTTGAAGAATATTAAAGAGATTAAGAGAATTGTGATGATAACAAATGGTACTTTGTTGAGCAAAAAATTAGTTGATGAGTTTGAAAAGTTAGGACTAGAACAAATTAATTTGAGTTTGGATTCTGTAGATGAAAAATTAGCTGAGAATTTAGCTGGGTGCAAGTATGATGTTAAGAAAGTAATTAATATTGCTAAATATATTTCCAATAGTAAAATTGATCTAATGATTACTCCTGTGTGGATTCCTGGGATTAATGATGAAGAAATAATTAAAATTATAAAATTTGTTAAAGAGTTAGGCTGTAAAATAGGTTTGCAAAATTATGAGACACATAAAAGAGGGAGAAAAGTAAAAGGTGCAAAGAGATTAAATTATTTTAAATTTTACAAGAAGTTAGGTGAATGGGAGAAAGAGTTTGGTGTTAAATTGAAATTAGGACCTAGAGATTTTGGTATTGAAAAAGCAAAAAGAATTCCTAAAATTTTTAAAAAAGGTGATAAGATTCAGGTAGACATAGTTTGTGAAGGATGGTTTAATGGTGATTTAGTTGGTGTTTGCAAAAACAGATGTGTGACTGTCAAAGATAGAAAAGCTAATATTGGTGATAGGATTAATGTTAGAATAATAGATGATAAGAATGAGATTTATTTAGCAAAATGAAAAGAGTTCATATTTTAATTTGGACTGGTATTTTTACTTCTTTTTCTATTGCTTTAAAAATTATATCTAAATAAAATTTTCTTAAAGATTTTCCTATTTCACTTTCTTGATTATATGTATAAAATACAGCTTTCCCTATTCTCCTTGTTGGTTTAACTAGAGTTGCTTTTATAAATTCAGGCCAGATTCTTTTTATTGTTGCATAACCCACTTTACTTTTTATAGCAATTTCTTTTAAAGTGAAATCATAATTAGTTTCTCCTAATAAAAAATCCAAAATTCTGTTTTTAGGAGAGTCTCCCATAACTAATAGGAAAGTACTTGGTCCTTCTAATGATTTTATTTTTGTCATTTAAGCTGGAATAACAATTGGTTTCTTTTGTGCTTGTTCCATTGTTTGTTGTATGAGAGTTTTTTCTAATTCTAATATTTTTTGTGTTATAGGACTTTTAATATTTAAGATATATAATTTAGTTTTTCCAAATTGTCTTGTTACTTTAACTATATTGTATTTTTCTAATTCTGGCCAGTAATTAAATAAAGAGGCTCTTGCTATGTTTGCTCCTTGGGCTATATCTGTTTTTGTTAGGTCTAAACCTTTATTGTCTATTAAAAAGTCTATTATTTTGAATAATGGGTGTTCTCCTGTTAAATTTAATAATAATGATTTCATAATAGTATTGAATATAGAAAAGTATATAAATGTTATTATTCAAAGTATATTTAGGTGGACTTTTATGTGGAGTGATGAAGAAATAAAAGGTAAAATTTTACATAAACTAACAAGATTGGGTAAGTTTAAACATAGTCATACTTCAATAGATAATTTACCAAAAGGTTTTCCTTCAGATGTAAGAGGAAGAGTTAAAGATAATGTTAAAGAACTCAAAAAAGAAGGAATTTTATTTAGTAAGCCAACAGGTTATGGTGAAGAAGTAGCTATTAACTTAGATAAGAAAAATAGAATAATGTATTATATTGATATATTTTTGAAAAAGGAATAATGAAAAGAGTTCATGTTTTAATTTCAGGAAATGTAACTGGAGTATTTTTTAGAAAGTTTATTAGTGATAATGCTGAGAAGTTAGGTGTGAAAGGCTGGGTTAGAAATGCTGGTGACAAAGTAGAAGCTGTTCTTGAGGGTTCTAAAGTTGATGAATTAGTTGAATTGTGCAAAAAAGGCCCTAGTGGCGCTAGAGTTAATAATATTGAGGTAAAAGAGGAAGAATATAAAGGTGAATTTGATAAATTTGAACAAAGATAAATATATAAATTTCTAATTAAACATAATATTATGGTAGATATACATTGGGCTGATACTACAGCTTCTAGAGTAATAAAAGAACAAGGAGATAAAAGGAAGTATGTTTGTGCTTCTGGTATAACCCCCTCTGGACATATACATATAGGCAATTTTAGAGAAGTTATAACTACAGATTTAATTGTCAGGGCTCTGGAAAGTAGAGGTAAAGATGTTAGGTTTATTTATTCCTGGGATGATTATGACAGATTAAGAAAGATTCCTAAAGGTTTTCCAAAAGAATTAGAAAAACACATTGGGAAACCAATTGGTGCAATTCCATTTAAAGGCGTAACTTATGCTGGATTTATTGAGAAAGAATTTGAAGATTCTTTAAAAGATTTAGGTTTTAATATTAAATTTATAAGACAAATTGAGGAATATAAAAAATGTATTTATGCTCATGATATTAAATTAGCTTTAAATGAAAAAAGTAAAATAAAATCTATTTTAGATAAATATAGAAAGGTGGCTTTAGAAAAAGACTGGTGGCCTATATTTATTTATTGTGAGAAGTGTGGTAAGGATTCTACTAAAATTTTAGAATATGATAATGAGTATGAGATAAAATATGAATGTAAATGCGGACATAAAGATAAGTTTGATTTTAGAAAGAAAGGAATTATAAAATTATCATGGCGGCCTGACTGGAGTATGAGGTGGGCTTATTATCATGAAGATTTTGAGCCTTGCGGCAAAGATCATGCTGCTGCTGGCGGGAGCTGGGTTACATGCAAGGAAATAGTAAAACAGGTTTGGGAAGTTGATGGTCCTAGTAAATTATTTTATGAATGGATCGGTCCTAAAGGAAAAGGACAATTTGCAAGTTCTTTAGGTAATGTAATAACTGTTAATGAAATGTTAGATATATATGAGCCTGAGATTGTCAGATATTTATTTGCAAGCACAAGACCTAATGCTGAGTTTGCTATAAGTTTTGATTTAGATGTTATTAAAATATATGAGGATTATGATTTTTGCGAGAGATTGTATTATAGTGAAGAAAAATTAACTAATAAAAAAGAAATTTTGAAACAAAAAAGAGTTTATGAGCTAAGTTCTGTGAGTAATCCTGAAAGAAATATGCCAGAGCAGGTTGGATTCAGACATTTAACAATATTACTACAAATAAATGAGGGTGATATTGAGAAAGCTACAATTGGCATGAGTGAAAGGGTTAAGAAAAGAGCTAAGTGTGCCTGGAACTGGTTAGAGAAGTATGCTCCTGAAGATTTTAAGTTTAAGGTAAATAAAAAGGTGAGTAGTGAGATTAAAGCTAAACTAAATGGAAAACAGAAAAAAGCTTTGCAAATTTTAAATAAAAGATTAGATAAGGAATATAATCATGATAGTTTGTTTAATGAATTTTATGAGATTTGTAAAGAGGTTAATATAAAGAATACTGAATTTTTTAAAGGAGCTTATTTAGTTCTAATTTCTAAGGAGAAAGGTCCTAGGTTGAGTAATTTTATACTAACTCTTGGAAAATCAAGAGTTAGAGAACTACTTGAACAAATTTAAGCACAACAAAGGTCAAACAAATCATGCCCTTTTTGAGTTGGAGTTACTGCATAACAGATTCCTGTAGGTCCTAATCCTGCATCAGATTCATCTCTTACTATTTTTAATAAACCACTAGCTTCTAAAATTTGTATACTTTCTCCTGGACCATCATCTATTGCTGAATAAATTAATCCAGAACTAGTTAATTTTGATTTTTCAATATACCTTCTCATTATACCACAAAAGATATCATAAACTAGTCTTACTGATTCTGATTTTGGTTCTACTCCAAAAAATTCCCTAAATTTAGGATGGACTTTTGTCATTTCTCTATAAAGTGAATTTTATTTCTTTATAAATTTAACTGTTACAAGCCTTCTAGAGCAGGTTTAGAAAGTTTTATATATACAATTAAGGGTAACATTTCTATATTTTATAAATTTAATAGGAGGGATTATTATGGGAGATATGTTAGTTGTACAGAGTAAAATTAAGAGTGCAGTGGATATGAGAGTTGCAGGTAATGTTGCTTCAGCTTTAAGTGATAAGGTTAAAGAGATATTAGTAAAAGCTGGTGAAAGAGCAAAAGCAAACAAGCGTGGAACTATAATGGTTCAAGATATTTAGAAATTTTTTTTCTTTTTTTATATGTCCATAACGACGGTTAAAGTGAATCCTTTGGATGTTTTCTCTATTTTTAGCTCATTATAAGTCATTGCTTTTATTTGTGTTTCTGGTTCGTGTTTTTTATTGTCAAATTCTTCACCTTTAATTTTAGCTTTTATATGCCAGTTAGAGTCTTGCCTCTTTTGGACGACGAAATTCACGTCCTCGGGGTTGCGGGAGGCCATTACGATAATCATGAGTTGGAATTCCTTGGGGCGGC
>CBFDDQ010000005.1:0-29748 GCA_965603615.1 Candidatus Woesearchaeota archaeon | reverse complement strand
TTTTCTTTTTACACAAAACATCACAAAACTCCCAAAAATGCGCATATCCTAGGAAAAAATAAAGAACATAAAAATAATAATAAAAAAGTATATAACGAAACAAACAACACAGAATCAAAACGATCGAGCAAGCCTCCATGGCCGGGAAGCAAAACTCCTGTATCTTTCACCAATATAGAATGTAATTTTATTATATCTTTTATATTTATTTTAATTTTATTATTAAATAATAATTCATTTGCTTGTCTTGTATTTCTTGTTTCATATATCTCTCTTAAATCCTTACCTTTTGGGACTATATTTTCAGTTAATATTAAGGCAACATCTTTTAAGGTTAAAGAATTTCCTTCTATAGCATTAGATTCATAAGTGAAATTTATAGTAAACCTATCTAAAATATCATCAATTTGTTTTTTTGTTAATTTTTTTAACAAATTTTTATATTCTACCTTTATACTTTCAATTTTTTTTATTTGTTCTTCTGTAAATATAACATCTGGTTTAAAAATTTTCAAAGCATAATTTATATAAGCCTTTATTTCTTTTTTTATAAAATACTGTTTAATTTCTTTTTTATTTTTATCTTGTTTTCTTTTAATTAATTTAGATATTTTCTTTACTTTTCCATCAGGCAATCTAAATGAATATTCTGCATACAAGTAATTTCCCCCTTTAATTTTTTTAGTTTTTATACTTACCATATTTTGTAGTTACCCCTACTAATATATAAATGTTTTGCTTTGGTAGGGGTAAAAAAACAACTAGCTAAAAATTCTAATAAAACAATATCAAGGGTTACTAGAAAGATATTGATTAAAAATATTAAAGTTTGTTAAATATAAACTTTACCAAGAATTAGGTGGTATAAGGTCAACTCTCAATAACAGTTCCAACAAAACTTTTAGCTTTCAAATATCTCTCAAAATTTTTCAAATTACTTGATAAAATAACAGTTTTAATTTTATTCTTCTTAATTATTTCCGAAGCATGCTGATCAAGAACAAAATGCTGTCCTGGCTTATACTTCAATTTATTAGCCATTTTATAAAAATCAATAAAACTAATCCGAGAAATAAACTTAGCATCTTTAAACTTCCTAGGATCTTTATCATACAAACCTTTAACATTAGTCATATTTACAAACTCACCACCCAAATTTTTTGCAATATTAGCAGCAGTACTATCTGAAGTCTGGTCAGGTTTATATCTCAAACCACCGCAAAATATAATTTTATTCTTTCTTAACAAAGACTCAACTTCCTTTACAGTATGAGGAACTTTTTTATTCGCCTGAACACCAAAATAATGAGCAAGATATTTAGCATGAAATCTTGTCAGAGCAATACCAAATAAGGATTGGGTCTTAGCATTAGCACCTAATTTACTCAAACCATTAATATAAGTTCTAGCAGTCTTTCCACCACCTAAAACAACAACAAATTTAGTTTTAACCTTAGAAATCACTTTTTTAAAATCTTTAATAAACTTATAATTAATATCATCAGGTACAATTATAGAGCCACCTAAACTCATCACAACTGTTTTCATAACTTAAACTAAGAAATCAAGATATATAAATTTAATCACACATTAAAATCAATGAACTAAATATTATTTTTCTTCAGCATTATATTTTATTCCAAATATTATGTTTATATCTTTGAAAACTAATTTATCATTAGCTTTTTCTTTACATATTTTGCATTTCACCTTCCAACTATTAATTCTTTAATTTTTTTATCTATTTCTACAGATAATTTTTCAGGATTAAATTTACTTTTTTTACCTTCCTCAACATAAACATTTTCTTTTCTTAATAGAATTAATCTTGCTAATCTGCTTTGTTCTTTTTTTAATAAACTTAATGCTTCTCCAAGTTTCATAATTTAAAATAGAAATTAATAATTTAAATAACTATGACACATGTTTTTATGGGTGCAAGAACATACACAAAACATTTAAATAGAGGCTATCCTTATTAATTATTAGTAAAATATGTGTGGACGTGTTGGGAATCGAACCCAAATCTAACCGGTTGAGAGCCAATTCGCTTTCCATAAGCTACACGCCCTTTACACTTTTCTTTTTACCATCTAAATAAGTCACCATAATAGGTCTATTTTTTTCATCTTCACCTAAATAAGAATACAAAACTTCTCCTTTTTCTAAATTACATCCAATAACAACTAGTTTGTTTATAGAAATACTAAAAGTAGACCTCTTTTGAGTTATTTTGCTTTTCCAACCTATATTTTGAAAATTCACCCTCATTTTATTACCTCTATTGGTAACCAACATAAAGAACTATAAATATATAAACTTTTTGGTTATTAACTAGTATATGTATCCAGCAAAAAAAGAAATAATAATACACAGTAAAGTTCTAAATTTTCTTAAAAATAATCCTAAAGGTCTAACAATGACAGAGTTAGTTAAAGCTACAAAATTTTCTAGAAAAGCTATAGAAAAACATCTTCTGGTATTAATCTTAGAAAATGAACTCTACATGAAAAAATTTGGTGTTACTAAAGTATATTATCCGAATCATAGAATCCATCACTTTGATTTTGAAAAATTAAAATATAATAATAGAATTATATGGTTTGATATTTTAGAAAATGAATTTGGAAAATATTTATTAATACAAAAAAAGAAAAAATTAGAAGATAAATGGGTTCATGAACATTCTATTACTATTCCATTAGAACAAAGTAAAAAATTTTCAAAAGTTTTAAGTAAAATCTTAAATTCTCAAAGAATGAAAAAAATTAAAAAGTAAAATATTTCAATAAATAATTCTTTTAATTTTTACCTACCTTCCTTAATAACCTCAATCACACATAAACAATCTATTATCTTTGCCTTCCAAAACTTTTATCCTAACACCAGCATCTAACATAGCATGTGCATAACAAACAGCAGCAAATGCATTCTCTAAATCACCTTTATCTTTAAAATGTTGAGCATCAGCAAAATAACATTTAGCTAACTTAACTAACTCTTTGCCTTTCTCATCAAGAACCTTAACTTTAGCCAGAGCTTTTTCAGTCATTTCCATATATTTATCTAATTTTTTCATAGCAAAACATTTATATATTCTCACTTAAAAATCTTTCTAAATGGAATTAACAATTAAAACAACAAAACATCATGAATTAATAGACATAACTCAGAAAGTAAAAGACTTCATTAAAAAAGAAAATATAAAAGATGGAGCCATGTTAATACACTCAGCCCACACAACTACAGCAATTGTGATTAATGAAAATGAAGAAAGATTATTAGATGATTTTAAAGAATTCTTAGAAAAATTAGCACCTACAAATGGAGATTATAAACATGATAATATCGAAAAGAGAAATTGCCCTGAAGATGAACCTAAGAACGGGCATGCTCATTTAAAAACTATTTTGTTGAGTCCTTCAATAACCATACCAATTGAAAATGAAAAATTACAATTAGGTACCTGGCAGAGTATTTTCCTATGTGAATTTGACGGACCTAGAACTAGAAAAGTTATTTTAAAAATTATTTCTTAGCATCAAAAAATTTAGCTAACCTAGGACCTTCTTGTCCTTGATAAAAAGATTTTAAGCTTTTTGCACCATAAGCTACTTTTGAAGGAGATTTTAATCTAAAAAATTCAATACCACCAACTCTTTGACCATGTTTTAACAAAAATGGATCTCCTAAATTTCTTAATTCTGCAACTGCTTGAGCACAAAAACCAGGATCAAAAAAACCAGCATAATGAGCTCTAATTTCTCCAAGTTCTGTTTTTATATCACACATTTCACCGCAAGAATCAGTAGGAATATTAAAAATTTCAACAGTATTTAAAATATAAAACAAATTTCTTTGAACAACAAGTTCTCCATCAATAGCTTTAATTTCATTAAAATATTTAGAAGCGGGATGGTCTTTTCTTAAAAGATCAACTGGAGGAGCATCAGCTCTCGCAACATATCCTGCAAGGTTACCTTTTAAATTTATACTCATATAAACAACTCCTTCTTCTAAAGAAAGCTCTTTTATTTTTTTCTTTTTTCCTCTAACTTTTTCAAACACTAAACCTTCTTCTCTATGAGCACATTTTAATTCATCATCAATTAAATTTTTAATACCCACATCAAAAACTCTTAATTGATTTAGAGAAATTCCTCTTTTAAGTTTAATATCAAAAGAATGAGGAATAATTTCTAACCAAAGTTTTCCTTTATATCCATATGGAACATTATCAAAAACTTCACCTCTATCAGTAACCATTCTAACATGAATATCAGTTCTTCCTATAGAACTTTTAGGATTTGATCTAGCTGCAAAATATTCTGGCAAATTCAAACTTTCTTGAAGTTCAACAACATAAACTTTTCCTTTGTGAAGAAAATCATTTCTATCAAAATCCAATGGATAATGTGCTACATCTTCAAAATAATCTTCCAAACTTCCTTTTATTGGCAATGAAGAATAAGGAATACAAAATCCTCTACTTCCTAATCTTAAATCTATTGAAGAAGGTTGTATCTGCCCTTCAACTAAAGGCTCTTCTAATTTTATAATGTTTTCATCAATTAAATTTTTTAATCCTTCATCAGAAAATATTCCAAAACCCATATCCTCACAACCATAATCAACCAATATAAGCATTACTATCCCACAAACTATATAAACAAAAATAAATAACAAAAAGTTATGAAAATAAAAATCTACTCAAGCAACTTAGAACCTTATTCTGAAATGCTAAGAAACATATTAAAATTCAACAATGTAGAGTTTGAAAACTGTGATATAAAAGACCCAAGAAACCTAAAAGAACTTTTAGAAAAAACTAATGGGCAAAAAACAACACCAGTCATGGAAGTTGATGGAAAATTATACATAGGTTTTGACAGGGAAAAAATAAAAGAAATTCTAAACATTCAATGAGAATTTTTACCTTTATGCCAACCCATATGTTCCTGAAAAGCACCATATAACTTAATAGTTAATGCTAAGTTTGATAAACACAATCCAATAATTACTTGTTCAAATGTTGGTGATCTCCCAAGTATATACCATAATATCAAAAATATTGCAACCAATGCAAGTACTACAAAAAGTATATCTTCTTTTTTCATTCAAGTCACCTAAAAAATGATAATATTAATACAATCACTCCCAAAATTAATAAAATCCACATCAATATTTTTTTAAAATCAACCATTATTAAAAATAAATTCACTTTTCTATATAAATTTTGCTAAATAACACCCTTAACAGTCAGCTCAACTATAATAAAAAATACATAAAGTAAAATTAAAGCAACACCTTCTGACCATGATAATTTCTTGTCACTTTCCAAAAAGGTCCAGAACACAAAACAAATAACAATCAAGAATACAGCACTAACCAAAAACAGCAAAAAATCAGAGCTTATAGGATAAATTATAGCACTCAAGCCTAAAATCAAAGTGCCGTTAAATATCACACTTCCAAATATATTTCCCAGAGCCATCTCGCCATGCTTTTTAAAAACAGAACTTACACCAAAGGCTAACTCAGGTAAAGAAGTGCCAATAGCAACCAAAAACAAACCAATTAAAATTTGTGGTAATTGCAGTTCAACAGAGATTAAAACAGCATACTTAACAACAAAATGAGCACTCAAAATCAAAATAATTAATGAAACAATAAAAAGAGTTATATTATTAAACAGCTCCAAACCAGTAACATTATTACCAACTCCATCAAATCGTTTCCTCACCTTCAAAGTTTTAATAAAATACAAAACAAAAACAAAAACCAATATACCTCCATCAATTCTGCTTAAATTCTTGTCCAGCATTAAAAATAAAATCAAGACACTAACCAATATCATGTAAAAACTACTCTCTCTCTCAATTTTTCTCCCAGACTTTATTCCTTTTGCTAAAACTATAGGTATACCAATAATCAAGGTTAAATTAGCAATATTAGAACCAATAATATTGCCTAAAACTAAAGCAGGAGCCTTGCTAATAGCAGCACTTATAGCAACAAATAACTCAGGAAGAGAAGTAGCAAAAGCCATTAATATAGAAGCAATTACAAACTCACTTAATTTAAAATAAACAGCTAACTTAGTTAAAGACTTAACTATCCAAGAACCAGACTTAGCTAAGAAAATACATGCAACAACAAACCATAATAAATAAATCCACACCATCTTTTTTAATCAAGTCTTTTTTCTAGTTAATAACTTTTTCCCTACAAAATTTATACCCTTACAAATGTATGAATATTCCTATTTTAGTTAAAAGTGTAAGGGTAAACTATCTCCAAATCAATTTCTTACTCTCAAACACAACAAACCCAACACAGCTCAAACCAATAACCTTCAGCCAATCAGTAAAATTAAGACCAACTACTTTGAAAAATACACCCAAAGGAGAATACATCATACCCAAATGTAAACAAATAGAAAAAATAACAGCCAGATACAACCACTTATTATTCTTCAGCTCAAACACAGTATACTTCTCACTCCTGCAGGAAAAAACCCAGAACATCTCAAACATTATTATTATAGTCATAACCATAGTCCTTGCCTTATTAATATCCCCTAAATAATCAAAATAACCAATCAAACCAGCAGCAGTTCCTAAAATACCAGCACCTAACAAATAAGGAAGCATGCCTTTCAATATACTCTCTCTTCTTTCTCTTGGTTTTCTCATCATAATCCCTTTTTCTGGATTATCAACACTCAAAGCTAAAGCAGGTAGACCGTCACTAATTAAATTAATCCAAAGAATCTGCAAAGGTAATAGTGGAAGAGAAAATCCAAATAACATAGTAAGAAAAATTACCAAAAATTCAACAAAATTAGAAGTTAACAAAAATTTAACAAACTTCTTTATATTGTCATAAATAACTCTGCCTTCCTCAACAGCACTGACAATTGTAGAAAAATTATCATCCAGTAAAACCATATCACTGGCAGTTCTTGCAACATCAGTTCCTTTTATTGACATTGCTACACCAACATCAGCTCTTTTTAAAGCAGGAGCATCATTAACACCATCACCAGTCATAGCTACTGTATTTCCTTTTTCCTGCAAAGCTTTTAAGATTCTAACCTTATGCTCTGGGCTGACTCTTGCATAAATACCAATCTCACTAACTAATTTTTTCAACTGTAAATTAGATATCTTATCTAACTCCTTGCCTTCCATTATTTTTCCTTTTATACCAACCTGCTTTGCTATAGCCTCAGCAGTTGTTTTATGATCCCCTGTTATCATTATAACTCTTATTCCAGCATCATTGCATAACTTAATGGATTCTTTAACCCCCCTCCTTGGAGGATCAATCATTCCGCACAAACCAGCAAAAACTCTTTTCTTGTTTTTGATATAACCAATACCTAAAACTCTCAAAGCTTTTCCTGCCATGCTGGAATTTTCATCTAATATTTTTTCTCTATACCTCTTGCTTAATTCTATTTCTTTGCCATTCATGTAATAATAATCACTTAATTCTAAAACTTTTTCAGGAGCACCTTTAACATAAGTTACTTCACCTTTGCCAGTTACATGAGTAGTCATCATATATTTTTTCTTTGAACTAAAAAGCTCTTCATGAATCCTCTCATCAAACTTATTAACATTGCCTTTTTTAGCCATAACTAATAAAGCTAGCTCAGTTGGGTCTCCAAAATTAGGCAGAGAAGAATTATTGCAGTTAGCAGCACCTTCCAGTAAAACTTTAAAATTTTCAGAATCTATTTTTTTATCATTATATATAAAATCACCATGAATATCATATCCAGCGCCTGTAACATTTATTAATTTATCATTAACAAATATCTGCTTAACAGTCATTTCATTCTTAGTTATAGTCCCGGTCTTGTCAGCGCAGATTAAATTACAGTCTCCAAGAGTCTCAACAGCTTTTAATTTTCTAACCAAAGCTTTCTGTTTTAACATTCTCTGCACACCAAGAGCTAAACAAATAGTAACAACAGCAGGCAAACCCTCTGGAATAACAGCAACAGCCAGGCTTATAGCAGTCAACAAAGCAGTATAAAACTCAATTTTCTCAAATAAACCTAACAATAAAATTAATACAGCAATTATAACAACCACACCACCCAAAATAAAGCCTAATCTCTTCAATCTTTTTTCCAAAGGAGTCTTTGCTCCGTCTATTACCTGAACTAAATGTGCAACCTTTCCTATCTCACCTTCCATCCCAGTAGTTGTAACAGCAAACTTAGCCCTGCCAGCAGTTACTATAGTTCCGGAAAAAACCATATTAATTCTCTCAGCTAAAGGTTTCTCATGTTTTATAGCTTTAATATTCTTAGCAACAGGAGTGCTTTCACCAGTTAAAATACTTTCATCAATCTGAAAATCTATACTCTCTAATAATCTGCCGTCAGCACTTATCTTATCTCCAACCTCTAATAAAACTATATCACCAGGAACTAAATTTTTAGAATCTATTACTTGTGGTTTATTATCTCTCAAAACTTTTGCCTTAGGAGAGCTTAATTTTCTCAGCAAGCTAATGCTCTTCTCAGCCTTAAACTCCTGGACAAAACCAAGAACAGCATTCAAAAATAATATAGCTCCAATAACAATTGCATCAATAAAGTGCCCTAAAAACAAACTCACTAAAACAGCAAAAATTAAAATATAAATTATAATATCATTAAATTGTGATAAAAATATTTTCAATCCAGATAATCTTTTGACTTTTTCAATATAATTCAAACCATACTTCTTTAATCTTTGTTCAGCTTCTTCCTGCTTTAAACCCCTCAAAGAAGAATTTAACTTAGATAATACCTCTTTTTTATCAAGATTATAATAATCCATCAATATAAAAATACTTTAAAGATTTATAAATATTATCAAAACTCTTTTATATTTAAACATACACAAATAAATTATGGAAGAACTAACCAAAGAACAAAAAATCTATTATATAACAGCAATCTCCACAGCCATTTTAGCTTTTCTAGCACTTATAGGTTTATCATTTACATTATTAAAATTTATAGAAACCAAATTCTTAGGTTATAAAACTGTTATCTCAATTTTTATTTTTATTGCATTATGGTTAATAATCATACAATCTGGATTAAAGAGGTGGATTAAAAGATGAATCTCGGAAAAATGTTTGATAAATATTGGTGGGTATTATTAATAATTATTACTATCATAATAATTTCTCTAATATCAAAAGGCTAAACTATGCAAATACAGGGAATAAACATAAACTGGTTAGGGCATGCAGGTTTTAACATAGAAAATAAAATAATAATAGACCCTTTCAAAATAACAGTGCCAATTAGAGCAGATATAATTCTAATAACACACCCTCACTATGACCACTGCTCTCTGGAAGACATAGAAAAATCAATAAAAAACAGCACAACTATCATAGCACCTCCTGACTGCACATCTAAATTCTCAAAACAGGAAAAAGGAAATATAAAAATAATTACACCAGGAAAAACAATACAAATAGAAGATATTAAAATAGAAGCAGTTCCAGCCTATAACATAAACAAAGAATTCCACCCAAAAGAAAATGAATGGTGTGGTTATATAATTACAATCAATAACAAAAAAATATACCATGCAGGAGACACAGACTTAATCCCTGAAATGAATAATATAGATGTAGACATTGCTCTCTTGCCAGTTGGGGGAACTTACACAATGAATGCACGAGAATCTGCACAAGCTGCACAAAAAATAAAAGCAAAAACAATAATCCCAATGCATTATACAAAAGGTATTGCAGGTTCAAAAGAAGACGCAGAAAAATTAAAAGAATTACTTCCAGATAAAGTTATTATTTTGGGTTAAAATCTTCTGACCTTATAGATAATTTTCTTCCAAATGCACATACAATTTCTGCTAAACCACTTGTATTAAATTGTAAAGGTTGCGGTTCTATATAACATCTAAACAAATTACCAAAATTGTTTATACTCTCTCTGCAAAGTTCAGGACAAACAACAGTCCCTGCTTTATACAAAACATCACCTAGATAGTCTCTTTCAAGAGTCATATCTTCAACAAGGATTCTTGCACATGGACAATGAGAATTTTCATATTTTGGAGAATCTTCTAAATATTCTAATAATTCTTCATCAAAAATTAATTTTTTCATCAGTAAGCTCTCCCATCTCTTCTCAACTTATCAATCAACTCTCTGTTCTTCTTGCTTTCAATACCTGACCTAACCATCTCTTCTCTTATCTTCAAAAAGTCAATATCAATATTAAGAGGGCATTTTTTCTTGCAGGCGCCGCAAAGAGTGCAGGCATAAAACATTTTGTCAATTATATTTTTTTCTCTCAATAATCTTTTAGCCCTTGGACCTGCTATCTCTTTCAAAACAATTCCAAAAACAGGACAAACTGCTTTGCACTTTCCACATAAAGAACATTTGCTCATACTACCTTCCCCTTATTTAAAATCCCCTCAGGATCATATTTTTCTTTTAATTTCAAAAACTCAGATTTAAAATCTTCTTTGACAAATTCTTTATTTAAAAGCCCAATACCTAACTCACCATTTATCTTACCGCCAAGCCTGTCAACAACAACATACATTTGTTTAATTTTTTTAATATTTTTAAACACAGGATGTAATACTCCAGTTCCTATATGCCCAAAACAAGGCACTTTATTCATCTTTAACCAATACAAAAATTCAACTAAATTATTAAAAGGTATTTTGGGGTCCTGCAAAATTTTATAATTAGCATTATACAGCAAAGCTTTCATATCTCTTCTCTTATCAATCATATCTTTTATCTCATCCTTAACAACACTTCCGCCTTTTCCTTCATACTCAACAAGCAAATAATTTTTATCCCCAAACAAACAAACACCAGCACCTATATCATTAATGAATTCAATTGATAAAACATCAGTTCTGTTCTTCAGCATAGCAATTTTTTCAACCAAAGGTTCTATCTCACTAAAACTAAATACCTCATAACTAACACCAGTTACTTTATTACATAATTTCAATTTAATTTTTGTAATCAAACCCAAGCACCCTTCGCTTCCAACTATTTCTGATTTTAAATCTTTGCTTCTCCCTGAACCATCTATTATCTCAGCTCCTAAAACCCAGTCTTCAACTCTTCCATACTTAAAACTTCTAGGGCTTCCAGCATTCATTGCAACCAAACCGCCAATTGTAGCAATATCACTGCTCAAAGGAATAACAGGAAACATCTTGTCTTTTAATTTGGAATTCAGCTCATCAACTATAATCCCTGGCTCAACAACAGCAAAATCTCTTCCAACTTCTAAAATTTTATTCATTTTGGAAAAATCAATAACAACAGAATTTTCAGGAACACAGCAGCCAACTAAATTTGTTCCACCGCCTCTAGCAACTAAATCAATCTTGTTTCTTTTGGCAAACAAAATAATCTGATGAATCTGTTTTGCATTCTCAACCCAAACTACCAACCTAGCATTTCCTTTAATTCTTGAAGAATCTGTTCCATAAACCTCTTTGTCTGAAATTTCTTCAGAAACATTCTCTTTCCCAACTGTTTTTTCAAACCAGTTTTTCATACTAGCACCTGAGACAGTTCTAAAACCTCAATATTTTTGGTATTTTCTTTTAAATGCTGGCAGCATAAAGGACAAGTTGTAATTAATTTCTTGGTTTTCACTTTAGCTAGCAATTTCTTGGCAATCTTGTTTGATATTGATGGTAAATTATTCTTCAAGCCACCGCCAGCACCGCAGCATATTGTATTCTCTTTATTGCTCTCCAGCTCAACAATCTCAAAACCCAAAGTTTCCAAAATAGCTCTTGGTTCATTTACAATATTTCCTTTTCTAGCTAAATTGCAGGGATCATAATAAGTTATTTTTTCTTCAAACTTTACAGGTAAATTTCTCAAATACTTAACTAAAGTTTGTGTTACATGCTCAACTTTAAATTCTTTATAATATTCTTTAAATATTAAATAGCATGAAGGGCAGGATGTAATTATTTTTTTTATACCATTTTTTTTAAAAAGTTCAACATTCTTAACTCTCAAATCTTCAAACTCAGGTCTATACCCCAAACTCAAGGCAGGATAACCGCAGCATACCTCAGAATCTTTTAATAAAACAAAATCAACACCTAATTTTTGTAAAATATTTAAATAATTATTTGCAATGCTCTTTAGATTATGTTTAGCTAAGCAACCTGGATAAAATACTGTTTTCCCTCTAAATTTGTCAAAAAAACCCATTTATAAGTAAACCCTCACTAGCCTTTAAATACCTCAAGAAAATATTCCAGAGGCTATCACCTCTTTCTAATCTAAAAATAATATCTACTTATATTTAAAGATTATTATACTGCTAAAACACTTTAAAAAAATTAAGAAAAAAACTGAAGTCCGAAGTCAAATCTTAATCCGAAGACCAAAATTTAATTCTCCCCTCAGTTTCTTATTAAAAGTAATAAATTAACTCATATATAAACATTTCTATACTGCTTCTATAATCAATTTATGATTTTGAGGATACATTGAAGTTTCTTCTCCAGGTTTAAATTTTAAAAACTCAGCTATTTTTTTAGGAATTCTTACTGCAATACTATTTCCTATTTTTGCTATTTTAACATTTGCTTTAAGTCCAAATAACCCTAATTTTTTAGATTTAGTTTGTATTTTATCTACAACTTCTGGTTCAAAAAAAGATTCTCCGCATTTCATACATACTTTTGCTTTAAACTTGCCTAAAGAAATACCATGTTCCTTATGTTCAACATTACTCTCCTTCAAAGTTCCATCACAAAATACACATTTCATTTTTTTCTTCCTCCAGGATAAACAGTTATTATAAACAATATATTTTCTTTCTTTTGAAATACTATTTCTATACCATACATGCTTGCATGCCATTTTTCTTGTTTTTGCCACTTCATTCCTTTTTGTAATATTCCCTCAATTTCTTTTCTCTCAATTCCAAGGGAATCCATTTTTTCTAAAGCATGCTTGCTGTAAATTATATCAATTGTTATCACCTGTATATCTTAAGATATCTTTGTATATTTAAACCTTTCTATACCAAACCAAGCTTCAAAGCTAACAACATTCCAATACCTAAACATAAAATAATCAAACCAGCAATCAAATGTAATACTTTTAACTTCCTGCATCTCCATTCTTCAGCCTTTTCAACACTGGTAAATCCTTTAAAGATTCCTAAAGTTATTAATAACATAGGAGAAATAAATATCAGATTATATAAAACTAATAATCCCATAGCATAATATCTAGTAGTAGCCTCAGCTAACAAACCCAATATTACTATATAAGGGCCAGAAGTGCAGGGTAATAAAAACAATGAAACAACAAAACCAATTAAAAATGCTCCAGGAACAGAAGTAACTCCTTTCAATAAAGCTTTCATTTTTGGCCTCCAGCTTAAAGGAACCTCCATCACAAACCATCTGCCATACCACAAATAGTCTTTCAAATTAAACAAACCAATTATGATGGCAAGAATTGCAACAATAAAATAAAATAAATGAGTAAGACCAGCAGCCTGAATTGCAGTATACAAACCCAGCCCCATCAAATAATATGAAATAAATATAGAAGATGTAAAAGCTAATCCAGCATACAAAATTTTTTTCTTCTTGCCAGCAGCTAATAAAGTAGCTAATAATATTATCAAAACAGCAAAAGCACAGGGATTTATTGCATCAACAGCAGCAGCAAATACCACAGCAGGTATAGTTAATTTAGCAAATAATTTAGTTCTTTCAGGATCTTTTAAAGGAGATTTATCACCAGTTATCTCAGTTACTTTTTCTGCATCTATTTTATCAATAGGAGAAGCACAACAATCTTCACTGCATCTCTTAACCTCTTCTTCTATATTTTCTCCTATAGCATTACTAAATCCCACTATAACTTTTTCATCTATAAAAACAGTTGGTACACCCTGGATTTCAACACCAAAAGAATTAGCCATATATTCAAATAATTTTCTATTCTCTTTATCAAAATAAATTTCATATTCCTTAACTTCTAAATTAGGATATTTTTCTTCTAAATCTTCTAAAAAACTGCTTAAAACACCGCAATGTGGACACCCCATTCCATAAAATGAATATAACTCAACACACTCGCCGCTAACAACCTCTCCAGTTATATTATCTCCTCCAACAAAGAAATATGCACCTGCTAAAATCAAAGCTAATACAAATAATATAATAATTATTTTTTTCATAAATTAAATCTATTAATTATCCTATAAAAACCTTGTTATTACTCCAAAAACCTTACCGAAACCTTTATATATGAATATATATTCATAAATAGTAATGAATAATAATTCATTAGGAGGGTAATAAAAATGCCACAAGGAGATCAAACAGGTCCTGAAGGAAGGGGACCAAGAACTGGAAGAGGATTAGGTTTTTGTAATGGATACCCTGTACCAGGTTTTATGAACCCAAGCTTCGGAAGAGGTTTCGGAAGAGGAATGGGTAGAGGAAGGGGTAGAGGATTTGGCTGGAGAAGAAGGGCTTTTGCACCAATAACTCCAGTTGAACAAGTAATTCCAATACAGCAAGAACCAACTAAGGAGCAGGAAAAACAATTACTACAGCAAGAACTTAAAGAAATAGAAGCAGAAACTAAAGATATTGAAACAGAAAAACAAGAAATTATTAAAAGGTTAAAAACCTTAAAGTAAACTATGCCAAGACCTAGAAGATTTAGAAGAGTCTGGTTTAATCCAGATATCACTTACTTCAAGCCGGCAGGAGTAAGACTAACTCAACTAAATGAAACTATCTTAACTATAGAAGAATTAGAATCTATTAGATTAAAAGATTTTGAAAATTTAGACCAAATCAAAGCAGCTAAAAAAATGAATATTTCACAGCCAACATTTCAAAGAGTATTAACAACAGCTAGAAAAAAAATAGCTGATGCTTTAGTAAATGGAAAAGCTATAAGAATTCAAGGAGGTACATTTAAAATGATGCAACAACCAGGAATGGGTAGAGGTCCAGGAAGAGGAATGGGTAGAGGTAGAGGAGGTGGTCCATTTGCTGCAGGTCCAGGTGGAATCTGTACTTGTCCAAAATGTAATCACACAGAACCTCAAATAAGAGGACAGCCATGTATGAGCAAAAAATGTCCAAAATGTGGAACATTAATGATAAGAGGACAATAAATTGAAATTCAGAGAAGACGAATTAAAGGAAAGAGCATTAAAGATTTTAGAAATCAACTCAACAGATGACGAAGAATTAAAAAAAGCATACAGAAGGAAAGCAAGACAAGTTCATCCTGATATATCAAATCAAGATGATAAAATAATGGGTGTAGTAAGCCAAGCATATGCTTTTTTAAAAAGGAAAGAAAAACCTACTAGTTTATTAGAAAATGATGGATTAGTATCTTTAATAATTGGTGAAAAAGTTACACCTATTGAACTAGTACAAAGATATGAAAATTGGCAAAGAACACAGTTTTATAGTAATGGAATACCAAGTATATAGGAGGATGAAAAGATGAAAATAGCAATAAGTTCAACAGGAAAAGACTTAGAATCTGATATAGATATAAGATTTGGAAGATGTCCATATTTCTTGATAGTAAACACAGAAACAAATGAAACAAAAGCAATAGAAAACACAGCACAGGCGCAGGCAGGAGGAGCAGGCATTTCAGCAGCGCAGATAGTAGCAGATGAAAACCCAGATGCTATTATTACAGCAAATCTGGGACCAAGAGCATTTCAGGTTTTCCAGCAGTTAAAAATAAAAATATACCAGGCAGAAGGAAAAATAAAACAAGCAATAGAAGATTTAAAAAATAACAAATTAAAAAAAATAACTGCAGAAACAGGACCGCAACACCAAGGACTATGAAAATAGCAATATCAACAGATAATGGAAATGTATCAGAACATTTTGGTAGATGCCCGCAGTTTACAATTGTAGAAATTAAAGATAATAAAATAATAAAAAAAGAAATTATAGATAATCCAGGGCATAAAACAGGTTTTCTTCCTAAATTTTTTAAAGAAAAAGGAGTAGATTATGTTATAGCAGGAGGAGCAGGTTTTAGAGCTCAGCAATTTTTTAATGAATTTGGGATTAAACTAATCACAGGAGTGCAGGGAAAAGTTGATGATATAATTAACTCTTTTATAGAAGGCAAGCTCAAAGAAGGAGAAAGTTTCTGTAAACCAGGTAAAGGTAAGGGTTATGGAATAGAAAAAGAGGATAGTAAAGATTAAAAATGATAATAGCAATTACAGGTGGAAAAGGAGGAACAGGAAAGTCAACAGTAGCCATAAACCTAGCAGTAGAATTTTCTCAAAAACATAAAACATTATTAGTAGATGCAGATGCAGAATGCCCAAATGACCATCTTCTCATAAACATAAAAAGAAAAAAATATTCAAATGTTTACTCATTAATACCAAAATTTAATTTTAAAAAATGTATAAAATGCGGTAAATGTGCTACAGTATGCAAACAAAATGCTATTGTATTTGTAAAAGATAAATATCCAGCATTTGTACCAGATATGTGCATCGGATGCCAAGCTTGTATTGTAGCCTGCCCACAAAATGCAATCACAAAATCAAAAAAACAAATAGGAACAATCTATACAGGGAAGAATTATAAAGTTAACTTAATCTCAAGCGAACTAAAACTAGGAGAATTAGCATCAGGAGAAGTAGTAGCAGATGTAAGAAATAAAGCAGAAAAATTATCTAAAATATTAAAGCCAGAAATAACAATTATAGATTCAGCAGCAGGTATAGGCTGTCCAGTCATAGCATCTTTGGTAGGAACAGACCATATAATAGCAGTTACAGAACCAACACCTTCTGCATTGCATGATTTAAAAAGAGTTCTATATTTAGCAAAACATTTCAATATAAAACATTCAATAATAATTAATAAATATAATCTAGAAAAATCATTTTGTAAAACAATAGAAAAATATGCCAAAAAATCAAACATTCCAATTATAGGATATATACCATACAACAAAGATTTTCTATACTCAACTTTAAAGATGAAGCCAGTAACAGAAATTAATAAAAAATATAGAAAAACTTTTAAAGATATAATAAGGAAAATTAACCATGGAAATAGAAATTAATGATAATAATTTTGAAAAAGAAGTAATAGAAAAATCAAAGGAGATTCCAGTTGTAGTTGATTTTTGGTCGCAAATGTGTCCGCCTTGTCTAATAATCAAGCCAGTTCTGGAAAATTTAGCAAAAGAATATGAAGGAAAGTTTATTCTAGCAAAGGCAAATGTAGATCAAGCAAGACAAAAAGCTCAAGAATATAAAGTTAGCAGTATTCCTTCAATAAAAATGTTTAAAAATAGAGAAGTTATTGATGAATTTATCGGATCTATACCAGAAGAACAAATTAAACAATGGTTAGATAAAAATCTTTAATTATATAATACATCACCCAAACATTTATATACAAATTAAAAAACTAAAATTTTAATGACAAAAGAATTACCACTGCCGCAGGAAGATATACAAAAAAACAAAGAAGAAAAACAGCCAAAAAATATTTACAAAATTCTTACAATTTTATTTGCAGTTTTATTAATAATTTCTTTTATCAAGCCTTTTTCTGGAGGAATATCAGAGGGTGAAGCAAAAACAAAAGCTATAACACATATTAACTCATTATTAATGGGAAGAGCTGTAGCAGATGTAAAATCAATTAAAGAGCAGGGAGATTTATACAAATTAGAAATTGATATCAGTGGGGAGCAAATTGAATCATACATGACAAAAGATGGCTCATTATTATTTCCAAGTGCTATTGACATGGCAGCAGCTCCTCTTAATGCTATAACAGGAACAACAACACAGGAAATTCCAAAAGCAAAAACACCAGAAGTAAAACTATTTGTTATGGCACTTTGTCCTTTTGGCACCATTGCTGAGAATATAATCCAGCCAGTTTTAGATTTATTAGGAGACAAAATTAGTTTCCAGTTATTTTTTATAGCAAATGAAAATCCAGATGGCTCATTTCAGTCATTACATGGACAGCTAGAAGTTGATGAAAATATAAGACAGCTTTGTGCAGTAAAATATTATCCAGAAACCTACATGAATTATATTTTATGTTTTAATAAAGATTATCAGAATTTACCATGGGAATCATGCATAAATGAAAATAACATGCCTAAAATAAAAGATTGTTTCCAAGGAAATGAAGGTAAAGAACTACTAAGTGAAAATATAAAAGAAGCTCCAAAGTATCAGGTATCAGGTTCACCAACATTAATTATTAATGAAGTAATGTTCCAGGGGGAAAGAACAGCAGAAGCATACAAGCAGGCAGTCTGTAATGCATTCCAGGAACCACCAGAAGAATGTGAAGAAGTTTTATCAACAGCTCAAGCAACAGATGGTTCTTGCTAAAAAAATGTTAAAAATATTAAACTATAAAGATTTAGAAACAAGGATTCATAAAGGAATAGATACAAAAATAATATTCAAACCTGAAGACAAAATTAGTTTAAGAGTAGGTATTCAAGAAGGAGAACCAATTGTTGAAATAGTTATGCCTTAGGGAAATATTTACAAAATAGGAAAATATAAAACTGAAAAAGAAGCAAGAGAAGCATTTCTAAAATGTGATTCTGATTTAAAAAAGGATATTCACTAAAAATTACTGGACATTATTCTGCAGAAATTTCCCAATAAAAATAATAACAAACTTTTTATTCTTTTAAATTATAATAATTACAATGATACCTTACATCTATCACCCAATATTATTCCAAATAGGGCCAATCAAAATATTCACCTGGGGTTTCATAGCAGCTCTTGCATTCCTAGCAGCATATATTTTGCTAATAAAAACATCAAAATTAAATAAAAAACATCTGGAAAATATCTTCTTCATAATTTTAATATCATCAATCATAGGCTCAAGAATATTATACCTTATAGAATACCCTCCAAAAACATTTTTTGACATAATAAAAATCTGGGAGGGAGGCCTCTCACTTTATGGAGGATTAATCTTAACAGTTATCTCATCAATAATTTACACAAAAATAAATAAATTAAAATTTATAAAATATGCAAACTCATTCACTCTGCCAATAATCTTGGGATTAATCATAGGAAGAATAGCCTGCTTAGTAGGAGATGGAGGGCACTTGGGAAAAACAACTACTTTCTTCTTAGGAACCTTGGTTAACAATCAAATTTTGCATTATACAGCTCTCTACTCAATCATAGCTTTATCAGTTATCTTTTTAATCCTGCTAAAAACAAAACAAAAATTTTCTCTGTTTTTAGTTTTATATGGTCTTGCAAGATTTTTTATAGATTTCACAAGAGCAGACCCAACTTATTTTTCCCTAACAATAGCGCAATACTCCAGCATAGTAATATTTATAATAGGATTAATTCTTTATTTTAAACATGATAAAAGTAGACAAAGAAAAATGCATAGGATGTGGAGCTTGTACTTCTGTTTCAACCAATTTTGAAATGAAAGATGGAAAAGCAGTAGTTAAAGACCCAAATTCTAAAGACAAAAGCAACAAAGAAGCAGAAGACATCTGCCCTGTTAAAGCAGTTATAATAAAATAATTCAACAAACACACAATGCAACATTAGTTTTTTCTAGTATTTCTTCTAATTTCTGACTTTTATCAAACCATTCTTCTAAAGATTTAGTAGAATTAAATGCAAATTGTAAATCATTTCCAAATTCTTTAATCTTATCTTGATATAAATGAGTTAAACTTCTTGGAATAACATAACTGCAAAATCTTATAAATTCTTTAAAAAAATCTTCTGTAGTTTCTATACCATTAGGATTATTTACACTTCTCCCGCCAATTCTAATAAAACATCTATGTTTAAAATACAGCTCAGCATACATCTGTATACTTTTCTTAAGTTCAACATCATTATATTCTGTCATATCAAAAACACCAAAAAATCACTTTATAAATATTTATATTATTAAGAATTATAAAACTTTCTCATAATTATGTTTTTATCAAATGTAAGCTTTTAATCCTTTTCTAGGTTCAGGAGACACAAATAAACCTCTTTTACAATTTAGTACACTATCAGCTTCTTTTTCAAACTTTTTTAATCTATCATCTAATAAATCAACTAGAGAACTAGGCATGCTTTCACGAAAAACACCTACTTTTTCTTTTAAATTTCTTGCATTATCCTTTGATAAATAGGGATGACTAATAGTCTGTCTAAGAGTTTTACCACCATCAACTAACTTGCCATATTCTTCAAAAGTAGTTTTAAGTTCTTCAGATGTATAATCAACTTCCATATAAAATAATAACAAAAACAAACTTATAAAAATTTATATTATTAAAAACCTATTTCCCACACAACTTAAACAGCTGCAACTTTAGAAAGCTCTCTTTTTAAATCAGAAACAAATCTAGATTTATACCAATCATAATCAGCTTCATAAGATTTTTCTTCCCAAGGAGTATACTTACTCAAATTAGGTTCTAAAATTTCTTCTACCTTCAATTTTAAACTATCAACTCTTTCAGGTTCTCCAGCAAGTTTTATTGTATGTAATATATCCCAAGTTAATAAGCTTTCAACTAAACAATCTTCTGATGATACACCAGTTTCTAATAAACCACAAACCATCTCACCACTTTTCATCTCATCTAAACTATCTTCACGAAGAGTTGCAAATCTGCTAAGAGAATGTTCACTTAAATATTCTTGTAATAATTCATGAAAGTGTTTAGGTGGAACAATAGTTTGCCTTTCACATTGATATTGAATACTTGCAACTTTAATTTCCATAATTCATTAACAAAAGAACAGCTTTATAACAATTTCTGAAGTATAAAATCTATTTCCCACACAATCTCAACAATTCTTCCCACTTCAAATCAACTCTTTTCTGTAATTTACTTAAAATCTCTTTCTCTTTTAACAAATGTTTAAATCTTCCCTGTAACTTAACATACTCCAAAACAGAAATCTTTTTTTCAGGTTTATAATTTAATTTATACTTTCCATTCTCAACTTCATAAAGCGGCCACAAACAACTCTCAACAGCTTTCTCAGCTACTTCAACAGTTAAATTAGGACTAAACTTCCAACCAAGAGTACAAGGTTGTAAAACATTAATAAAACAAGGACCTTTAATCTCAAATGCTTTCTTAGCTTTCTCACTTAAATCATCTAAATTAGACAACGAAGCTTGAGCAGCATAAGGAATATCATGAGCAATAACTATCTTCATTATATCTTTCTTAAAAATCTCCTTTCCTTTATGTTTCAAACCAACAGGAGTAGTTGTAGTAGCAGCACTAAAAGGAGTAGCACCACTTCTCTGAACTCCAGTATTCATATAAGCATTATTATCATACTGCACAAATACACAATCATGACCTCTCTCTAACATTCCTGATAAACTCTGAATTCCAATGTCACTACATCCACCATCACCAGCAATGCCTAAAAACTTAAAATCTTCTTTTATTTTCAAAGCTTTGTAAGCACTTTCAATTCCAGATATAGTAGCACCAGTATTTTCAAATGCAGAATGTATATAAGGAACCTTCCAGGAAGAATAAGGATAAATTGTAGAAACAACTTCCAGACATCCAGTAGCATTTGCAACAACAACCTTTTTATCAGTAGAAGCTAATATAGTTCTTACTATTTGCGGAAACCCGCACCCAGCACAAGCTCTGTGTCCGCTAATAAACCTGCTTTCCTTTCCAGCTAATTCTTTATAATTCATTTTTTATATTTTTTATACAAATACACTACCAAACTAACAATCAAATAAGCAATTACTAAATTCAAAGCCAAAGCAATTATCCATCCCTGATTAAATCCGCAATACATCTCATGAACTCCTACTATTATTCTTCTAGTTAAAACATCTGCTCCACATAATTTCCATGTATATTTAGGAACTGCAATTACAGGAGATGATTTACATGGATAAATTTTAATCTTTCCAAAATAACTAATCAAACCAAAAATAATCAAAGTTAAAATTCCTTTAATTTTTGTAAATTTCATTCTCTCACCCCAACAAATTCAATATCTTTCAAATTTTTAAAATTTAAAAATAATTTTTCAATATCTTTTTCATAAATATTTCTTCCACCCAAACCATAAATTACAGATTTAACCTCTCTGCCTAAACTATTTTTAATCTCGGAATATAAAGCACCTCTCGAACCATAACCTAAACTCCTATCCATTACTATTATATCCTTAACATTTTCCAACACTTTCTTAACAGCTTTGTAAGGAAAAGGTCTGAACAATCTAATCTTCAACAAACCAACTTTTTTATTCTTCTTCCTCAATTCATTTACAACTTCTTTAACAGCACCAGCAGTTGAACCCAGACAAACTATAACTGTTTCAGCATCTTTTAATTTATACTCCTCAAAAAAACCATTACTGTGCTTCAGCAAACCATTAACATCATTGTCAACCTTCAAATATTCTTCAAGAACTTTCTCCATAGCATCACTAACTTGTTTTTTCATCTCAAAATAATAATCTTGCAAAGCCAAAGAACCAATTGTAACATTACTATTTAACAAGCTTTCTTTTGGTTTATACTCACCAATATAATCCTTAACTTTTTTATCATCTAAAACATCAACACCAGTAACACAATGTGAAGTAATAAAACCATCCTGGCATATCATAACAGGTAATCTAACCCTCTCACTTAATTTCAAGCCAATTAAATTATTTACATAAACTTCCTGTGGACTCTCAGAATAAATTTGCACCCAGCCAGAATCACGAGCACCCATAGCATCAGAATGATCACAATGAATATTAATTGGGGAACTTAAAGCTCTGTTAACAACATTCATAACAATTGGTAATCTAAGACCAGAAGCAACTCCTAAAATTTCCCACATAAAAGCCAAACCCGCAGAACTAGTAGCAGTCATTGCTCTTGCACCCGCAGCAGAAGCACCAACACATGCACTCATAGCTGAATGTTCTGACTCAACTAAAACTAATTCACTATTAACTAAACCATCTGCTCTATACTGTGAAAAATCTTCCATTATCTGTGTTGAAGGAGTTATAGGATAAGCAGCTACTACATCAGGATCTGCCTGTCTCATAAAATAAGAAGCTGCACCATTTCCAGTTAATGCTTTTTTCATTTTTTATTTATATTTCTCCTAAATGAATTATTTATTCCAACTTTTAAACAATTATTTAAAAATGGACATCCTTGACAAATATTTTTAACATCTTTATTTCCTACATTTTTCATGGATAAATTAAAAACATCCTTTGCTTTATGAATTGAATTTTCTTTTAGTTTTAATTTTTTCAAAACTTTATTATCTTGAGAAAGAATCCAATAATTTATTTTTGAAGTTTTTTTACAAATGTTATTTTTTTTATGAGGGCATTTGGCACATAAATCATCACATTTCTTTAATACTTTTATTTTAGTATTTGGGTGTTTTCTAATATAAGAACAAATCTTTTTCATATTTTCTCCAAATTTTTTATTATATCCCCCACCATAAAACCTTGGAATACAGAGTAAATGATGAGCTCTTATTTTTTTCATTCTTTCACCATCTTTATAGCTTTTACAGGACAAACTTCTGCACAAATACCACAACCTTTGCAATAATCTAAATTAGCCTTCAATCTCTTACCATTTTTAGTAGGTATGCAAATATCAGGACACCACATAACACATCTCATACAGTGAATACATTTTTTCTCATCAATTTTAGGTTTAAAAACTTTCCAGCCGCCAGTTTTATACTTTAGAGAACTACCTGCATCAACCAAAGTTCCCTGTTTCACTTCCTTAACACTTTTTAACTTCATCATAAGCTCTCCTTGCAGCCTTAATATTTGCACTAACCACTTTCTCACCTTTTCTTTCCAGCAAACTTTTAATTCTTTTATTCAAATTATCCAACTTAATTATCTTCCCATCACTTGCCTTAATTAAAGCACCAATCAAAGCAACATTAGGTATATTCTTGCCAAGCTCCTCCAAAGCAATCTTAGTAGCATCTACTTGATACAAATGACCATTAAAACCAAATTTTCTTAATAACTTGCTGACATCTTTTGAACTATTAACAACCATAATACAGCTGTCAGCTATATTCTCAACAACCTTCTCATCAATCAAGCTGTCATCTACAACTAAAATAATCTCAGCATGTTTTATTGCTGAATAACTTAATATCTCCTTATCTGAAATTTTTACATAAGTTTCAACAGGAGCACCGCTTCTCTCAGGACCAAACTGGGAAAAAGCCTGAACATTTTTGCCTTCATCTAAACCAGTCTCAGCAATTAACTCGCCTGCTGTTTTTCCGCCTTGACCCCCTCTGGAATGTATCCTAATTTCAATTAGCATAAATTACTTAAAAATCATACTAATTTAAAACTTTCTATAAGAAAACTATTTAAATATAAAATATCTAATTAAATTAAGAGGTGGTAATTTGTTAGAATTCATATTTGGAATAATCCTAAGTCTTACTCAATACTTCAACACAAGACTATTAAAAAAATTCCACAAATATAGAGTTCATTTAATCTCATTTGCAGCAGGTTTGTCATCATCTTATTTATTCCTACTACTTTTACCAGAAGTATACAATGGTTTTTTAGTTCTTGAAAATTTCATGTTTCTTATCTTATTCATAGGTTTTGTATCAATACACATAACAGAAAAATACATTTACAAGCATGTTGATAAAAAAAGAATAAATCAGGATGTAAGAACAGTTCATCATATTACTTTCTTCATATATCATTTTATTATAGGTATAATTCTTGTCAGTTTCCTAAAACAAAGCATAAGAATGGGAACTTTATTTTTCATACCAATCTGGTTCCACACAACAGTAAGCTCAATAGCTTTAACAGAAATTTATCACAAGCATATTAAAGAAAGAACAATTACAAAATTATTATTATCACTCTCAGCTATTCTAGGTATTACACTGGCAGTATTAGTAATGACACCAACCATTATCTATTTCACTCTTCTGGCTCTAATCACAGGAGCTCTGACATATATAATAGTTAAAGACCTGACCCCAAAAGGCAAAGAAGGAAATATTAATATGTTCATTCTGGGAGTTATATCATACTCATTAATCATAATTATAACAAGATTAATTTTCTAGAAAGGTTTTTAAACAAATATTTTAACAAAATTAGCATGTTAACTTTGCAGGAATTAGTTGAACAAGAACAGAGAATTTTAATAGATAGTTCAATCTTGTTTTCAGATAATCCTTTTTTACAAATACAAATAGCAAAAGAAGCATATCGGACAATAAGAAATGCAGATAATGTTTTTGTACTCCCTGAAAATAAAAAAGAAATAACTAAAAAAAGGCAAATTTTAGTAAGCAGACTAAAAAGAAAAAAAGGGTTATTAAAAAAGAGTAGTGGTGAAGTTTATAGAGATATTAAAGAGCAGGTAAATTCTCTTGAATCACAAAAAAAAGAACTAGATAGATTAATTAAAAATCTTAAAACAGTAGAATTAAATGGTTTTACTCTTTATCATACATTTAAAAAAATAATATGTTATTTAGAAGATACTTTAAAAATTAAAACAAATCATAAAGATAAAAATAACAGAACAGATGAAGCAAATATTGCAGCAGCTTTATCCTATGCAAAACATGGTCTTCCTGTAACTCTTCTTTCAAATGATGGAGATTTTCCAAGATTATTACGTTATATAATTAGAGAATTAGAACAGCCATGCTATCAGTATGTTATTGGAGACCTGCTTAAAAGTATAAGAGACCCAGAAGGGGGAATAAGAATTTACAACAATTTAGGAAGCAGTGATAGAAAATTTAAACCAGGGTTTGACTCAAGAGAATACAAACCAAAAAAAGAAAGATTAATAATAAAAGAAGAAAGAAGAGCATTTGTTAGAAGTAACTTAAAAAGTTTATTAACCCCTGTTCCTAGCTAAACCACAAAATTCCATCAATTAAATTATTCTTATAAATTTTGTAATCACTCTCTATCTTCTACTAATTTACTCAAACTCCTATCATAACTTTTCTCACCTTTCACACTAAAAAAACAAGCAGGAAACTCACCCATACTATTATGATACTTAACACAAGCTTCACAATTACCTTTCCTGCTGCAAGGTTCATAAGTACATGGACAGTTTACCATTTTATTATATAATTCACTATACAAACATATATAAATATTCACCTCTTATTCCTTACTATGTTATTTGGTTATTGGGACAAACTGTGCACGTTTATTTTACTTAAACTGATCACTCCCGTGTCAGCCTTTTAACACCAAACAAATTCTTGGTGAATAAAAATGCAACAAATTCTAACCTGCCAAAACTGCAACAAAGAAATTGAATCAAAATGTATAGCTTGCTTAGAAAAGGAACTAGCAGATTGGAGGCCAACTCTGGCTATAGAATTCTCTGAAAAAGTTTCAGAATTCAAAGATAAAATAGAAACAGAAACTCCTTGTAAAAAATGCGGAAAACATATAGATATCTGTTCAGAATGCTTCCACACCTATATCTACAACTGGTTGCATGAATCAGACCCATTGATGGCAGAAGAGTTTATGGTATTTTTTAATATACATAATTAAAATGTCATTAGAAACAAAAACAAAAAAAGAATGGGCAGTAATTGATGTAAAACCAAATCCAGATGGTTCTGATAGTGTTACTGTAAGAGATGAAGATGGAAGAATAGGTACATCAAGAGTCTATACATTTCCACCAGAGATAGGCAGAGCACTTCCTTCTAATATTGATGAACTTTCAAGACCACCAAAACCATGGTACACTAAATTAAAAGAGTATTTATTTGGATAACAAAACCTTTAAAAATATATTCTCAAGCATATACTTCTTATGAAAGCACTACTACTATTTTCAGGAGGACTAGACTCCAGACTAGTTGCAAAAATATTACAAAAACAAGTAGACCTGGAATGCATGTTCTTCATTTTACCATTTGGAGGAGGCTGTTGTAATGACAAATACTGCTCTCTAAAGTTCACACAAAAAAACTCATTAAAACTTCAATTTATAGACTGCACAAAAGGAAAACTACTGCAAGAATATCTAAATTTAATTAAAAAACCTAAACATGGATATGGTAAAAACCTAAATCCCTGCATAGACTGCAGAATCTTCATGTTAAAAAAAGCAAAAGCCTACGCAGACAAAAACAACATAGAAATAATAGCAACAGGTGAGGTTTTAGGAGAAAGACCAATGTCCCAGCATAGACAAGCATTAAACATAGTAGAAAAACAATCCAATCTAAAAGGCAGACTTCTAAGACCATTATCAGCTAAATTATTACCAGAAACAGAAGCAGAAAAAAGAGGAGATATAGATAGAAATAAATTCTTCAAGATAAAAGGCAGAGCCAGAAAAATACAAATGGATTTAGCTAAAAAATATAAAATCAACTACCCAGCACCAGGTGGTGGATGTTTACTTTGTGAACCAGAATACTGCAAAAAACTTAAATTAATTTTAAAAAATAAAATAACACAAAAAGATTTAGAGTTATTAAAATTAGGAAGACATTTCAAATATAAAAATAATATAATAATTGTAGGAAGAAATAAAGAAGAAAATAAATTAATTTCAAAATTCAAAGGAATTTTGTTAGAACCAAAAGAAATACCAGGTCCAACCACTCTTTTATTAGGAAAAAATATTAAACTAGCAGCTCAATTAACAGTCTCGCACACAAAAGAAAATAAAGCTAAAATAAAATACAAAAATAAAACAATAGAAGTTAAATCTCTAACAAGAAAACAAATTGATAAATTAAGAATCTAACAAAATATTCTCTTAACAACTATTGTAGCGTAACTTCCGCTTGGCAAACTAAAAGACAAATTTATCTTATACCTATTCTTATTTAACTCATCAATACCATGTCTAGAAATTTTAAGACCCATAGGTTTTAAAACCACCTTCCTAATACCAATAGGAAACATCTCACTTTTCAAATTAAAATCTGAAATCTTAACCCCCTCACTTAACAAAATTTTACCACAAATCTTTTTTTCAAAAACTGAATATCTTGTATTATAATTAATCAAAGGAAACTCAAGAGGTACATTTTTAACTTTCTTATAAAACAGCAAAGAACCAATATTATATTCAACAGAATAAGTATCACCACCAGCTAACATATCCTTTACACACTCATTCCACAAATAACTCTGATAAGCAGATAAATACATTTTCCTCAAATAAGATGGTATTTTCTTATAAGCCTTAAACCAGCTTTTAGTTTCCTTATAAGTATTAACTATATAATTATCTTTAATCTTCAAACTTACTAATTTATCCCATTTTTTAAAAATAAGTTTTTTCTCATTTTTAATATCTTTACTTTCATGTTTATTGTAGTGTGTTAAGTAAATCTTTACAGCTTCCTCATAATTTTCTTGTACAACAAATTTTCCTATAAACTTTCTAGCTATCACACTGCTAAATCTCTGAGAATCAAAATAATTTGGAACACCAATCTTCTTAATTATTTCTGCCTTTTTATATATTTCATCTAATTCAACTTTTCTAAGATTTCTGACAACTATCTCAAACTTATTACTCATTAATTTTCCTAATCTTAACTTCTTATTAACAAAGCCTAAAAATTTAATATCAAAATTCTTCTCTTTCAAAGTTTTAATTTCATATTTTGAAGGTATAGTAAAATATTGCTTTGTAATTGCATGCCTGTCTTTTAAACCAGCAATACCAAAAAATCTAGCATGAATATCATTCTGTTTAGATAAATATTTAATAAGTGAAAAAGATTCTAATCCTCTCTTCTCAAGCAAATACAATCTAAATTTTCCCTCTTTCAGGATATTAAAATTGCTTACTTCCTCTACCTTAAAATCTCCTAATTTTTGTTTAATCTTCATTTTATTAATCAGAAGCAGATGGATTTATATATTTATACTCTGAGGTGTTTTACAAAATTAAACTAATTCTTTAGAAGATGAATTTTGGGAAAGGTTTAAAAAGATGGTTTTTAAGAGATATAGTGGTTAAAATGGTACGTAAAAGATTAGAAGAAATGGCAGATGATGTAAAGGAAGGAGATTTAGTTAGAATATTTTTAGAACACAGTGATTATGTTGGTTATAGATGGGATGTAGATAAATCCAAATTAGATGGTCA
Organism: Candidatus Woesearchaeota archaeon; assembly: GCA_965603615.1. Classification (GTDB taxonomy): domain Archaea; phylum Nanobdellota; class Nanobdellia; order SCGC-AAA011-G17; family JACPIM01; genus CBFCXS01. Next base: position 508 of record CBFDDQ010000005.1, on the reverse strand, counting down.
ATTAATGTTAGATTTTGATGCAGATATTCTTTTCTCTGGTTTAAACCCTTATGGATATACAAGATTAGAAAAAGATTCTATTGTTATATATGATGGACCTGTTATGAAAACTGAAAGTGGACCTATTATGACTAAAAAACTTCAATTTGTTGGTGTAAACTTATCAACTGGTATGTTAGGAAATGAACATATAACTAGATATGAGATTCTTGAAAGGACTCAAATAGAAGAAGAACAAAAGAGACAAGAAGAAATAACTGCCCAGTGTTGTCGAATAACAGGAATGGTCAGCTCTTCATCTTTGACGGATTTTAGTGGAGAGTGAAGAATGAAGACCTGACTCTACTATGTTTTGGGAAGAAATGTTTGAAGAGCTTGAAAAGATAAACACCCGTCCCAAGCCGTTTGAGTTCTATACAGCAAGCGATCTGTGGACGGATGAGCATAGGTCAAAGCAAATGCTATCTTTTCACCTAAACGAAGAAATCGATATTTCATCCCGTAATGC
>CBFDDQ010000004.1:0-32514 GCA_965603615.1 Candidatus Woesearchaeota archaeon | reverse complement strand
GTGTATAATATAAACACAAAACAAACCAAAAATATTGGAGAAGGGCAGTATCATTCTATTTATGGGAATTATATTTCTTATTTAAAAGGAGAAACATTATATTTATATAATATTTTATCAGAAGAAAATAAAATAATTGCTTCTAGTGCGCCATTTATTCAATATAGTCCTCCAACTATTTATGGAAATAAAATAATTTACCAAAAAAAAGATGGGAGTTATGAAAACAGAGAAGAACCTTGGGAAATGTATATATATGATATTCAAACAGCCCAAACTACTAAGTTATTTGATACAGAAAGGATAGAAGGAATAATACCCCATCTTTATAATAATAAAATATATTATATAGCTCCAGAATATTGTAAACCAGAATATTGTATTTCAACTTTAAGAGAGACTAGTCCAGATAATTTTATAACAGAACAAGCAGAAATGGGAAATCCTTCTATATGGGTTTATGATATTAATAATAATCAAAAAATGTTAGTTACAACATTACCAAAAGATGCAGGTGTTAGTGATATCGAAGTTTATGATAACATTATCACATGGACAGACAGAAGAACAGGAGATGCTGAAGTCTATTATTATGATTTAAATACAAATAAGGAAACAAGAGTTACTGATCATTTAGCTTCTCAATGGGGCTCAGAAGTTTATGAAAACTATATAGTATGGGATGATTCAAGAAACGCTTTAGAAGATGATTGGGATTTACCAGGAGCAGGAATTAATAGAGATATTTATATGTGTGATATATCAAAGAATGGTCAGGATGGTGGTTGTTTAACAACTGATGAAAAAACAAGGATAACTGTAAATGTTCAACATCAGGGTGGAGCAAAGGTTTATGGAAGAAAAATAATTTGGACAGATTCTAGAAATGCTGGAGTACCTAGTGGACAACCAATTTGTAGAGGTGAAGGGGAAAATAGAGTTTGTAGTGCTGGTTATACTGCAAATTTAGATATTTATATGTATGAATTTTAATTTTCTTATTTTAAAACTAATCTTATTCTGATAAAGCAGAAATATTTGAAGCTATAAGAAGTGCAGTAGATGAACATCTAGGAAAATAAAAACTTAAGCTTTAATTTTTCATATTGTTACTTCTAATAAATTTTTGATTATATTCATCTTTTCATCTTTTGAATTATCAATCCTATTATTGCTCCTATAATAAAGAAAAATATAGTATTGATAAAAATTGAAAACATTAACCCTTCTAAATAAAATGTTTCCATAGTTAGCATTTTAACATTAAAGCCTGATAAAATCCACATTAAAGGAAAAGTAGGAACAAAGGGAATTAACCAACCAGTACCGGACATAAAAATTATTATTATATTTATTAGAATAAATATACCTGCACAAATTAATCCACCTTTTAACCAAGTTTTCATTATTAAAAATAAAATCCTTAACTATAAAAAGATTTCTGAAATTCTCTACTATGTGCTTCCCAGTGATATATGTCACTTCACCACACAAATACAATAAACTAGTAAACTTTATAAAGGCTTTAATTTTCATAATCTTATCCAAAAGTGATAGTTTAAAACTATTGCGAGGATTAAATTTTTGGGAGATGTTACAAATGGATTTTAAAATTTTAAACAAAACAAATGAAGAGGTTGTTTTTTTACTAGAGGGAATAAATCATGTTATTGCAAATAGCTTGAGAAGGGCTATTATGAGTGATGTTTGCACATTAGCAATAGAAAATGTTCATGTAATTAAAAATAGTTCTGCAATTTATGATGAGATGATAGCACACAGATTAGGTTTGGTTCCTTTGAAAACAGATTTAAAATCCTATACTCAAAAGGAAAAATGCAGATGCAAAGGCAAAGGATGCGCACATTGCGAGTTAATATTAACTTTAAAGAAAAAAGGACCTTGTGTTGTATATGCCTCTGATTTGATTAGCAAAGATAAAAAAATAACACCAGTATTTCCAAACATGCCTATAACTAAACTATTAAAAGATCAAGAGATAAATTTAGAAAGCACTGCTGTTTTAAGCTTTGGCGGGGACCATACAAAATTCTCACCTGGTCTGGTTTATTACCAAGGTTATCCTGAAATAAAAATTGGTTCAGGTAAAAATTTGAATAAGGCTGCTGAGTCATGCCCTGTAAATATATTAGAAGTTAGTGGTGGGAGATTAAAAGTAAAAGATATTGAGAAGTGTATACTTTGCAAAGCATGTTCAAATGAAAGCAATGCTATTGAAGTTGAAGGTAGCAAGAGCAAGTTTATCTTTCATGTAGAACCATGGGGGCAGCTTTCTGCAAAAGAAATGCTAATGGAAGGTATAAGGTTTATTGATGATAAATTAGATGAATTTGAGGGATTAGTTAAGAAGATAAAATGAAATTAAAAAAAACAAATCCAAACTTAATAAAATTAATAAGGGATTTGAAGAAATTGAGTAATAAGCAAGATGTTAATATCTGGAAAGCTGTTGCAAAAGAACTGGCTAAATCAACAAGGAGAATGAGAAAGGTAAATGTCTGGAAAATAGATAAAGTAACTAAAGAAAATGATACTATAATTGTTCCTGGAAAGGTTTTAGGTGATGGCGAGTTAAATCACAAAGTCAATGTTGCTGCATACCAGTTTTCAGACGGTGCTAAAGCTAAAATTTCAAATAATATGTTAATTGAAGAACTGATGGAAAAAAATCCAAAAGGAAGCAAAGTGAGGATTATAGGATGAACATAGATGCTAAAAATTTGATTTTGGGAAGATTGTGCACTTTTGCAGCTAAGCAGGTTTTATTAGGTGAGAATGTAAATGTATTTAACTGCGAGCAAGCTGTTGTGAGCGGAAAGGAAAAAATGATTATAAAAAGATATAAACAAAAAGTTGAGAGAGGAGACCCTCATCATGGACCTTTTATTCCCAAAGTGCCTGATAAATTAGTAAGAAGAACAATAAGAGGAATGCTGCCATGGAAACAAACAAGAGGAAGAGAAGCTTATAAGAAAGTAATGTGCTACAGAGGCATACCAGAAAAATTTAAAGATGAAAAAATGGAAACAGTTGAAAAAGCAAATATTAAAAAAATTACAGATACAAATTTTATGAGTATGAAAGAGCTTTGTGAGAGGTTGAAATGAGACCTTTAAAATATTTTATGGAAGCAAGAGAAATAAGAAGAAGAAAGATTTTAACTGGAAGAATTTTAAGAGAAACAAATGGAGATTATTTTGCAGCTGCATTTGAAGTTGAAAACAAGGAAGAAACATTCAGTCAGCTTAGAGCTTTGTACAGGGAAAGAATAGCATGAAAATAATACATATGTCAGGAAAGAGAAAAAGAGCAGTAGCAAGAGCTACAGTAAGAGATGGCAAAGGGAAAGTTAAAATAAATAAAAAAATGCTGGAAGTTTATGAACCTGAGATATGCAAAATGAAAATAATGGAGCCTTTGCTTTTAAGCGGTGAATTGAGTAAAAAAGTAAATATTTCAATCAAAGTAAAAGGTGGAGGACAGATGTCACAGGCTGAAGCCTGCAGATTAGCTATTGGAAAATGTTTAGTTAAACTTAATCCTGGTTTGAAGAAAACTTTTTTGGATTATGACAGAGGTCTTTTAGTAGCTGATGTAAGGAGAAATGAGCCTCACAAACCTAATGATTCAAAGCCTAGAAAAAAACGGCAAAAAAGCTACCGATAAGTAGTTACACTAATAAAGATTATTGTTTTCTAAAATATATTTTCAAGTAAACTGGCACACTTGGCAGACACCCGCGCAGGATTTATAAAGGAATTTTTCTTAGATTAAGATATGAAGAAAGAGGGGAAGATTTCAATATTAAATTTTATTTCAAAACAAGTTTCATGTGTAAAAAACAATATTCTTTATCCTTTGAAAATCAAAAATAATTATGAAGACTATTTATCCTTATATTACTTTACTAATGGAAATAATGGTAGTAAGAGGGAAAATTCATTAATAATCCCTAAATACATAAATAGAAATAAAGAAACTTTTGAAGTTCTTGGTTTATTACAAGCTGAAATGGGTAAAACAAATAATGGTGCTGTAGTATTTTGCAATCATGAATATAGATTAATCAAAAAAGTAATGAAATGGTTTGAGAAAGAGTTTGAATTATTACAAGATGAATGGAGATGGTCTATTAAAGTTAACATTAATGAACCTAAAAATGTCAATTATAAAAAAGAAATTGAAAATAAAGTTATTAATCATTGGTTATCTAAAACAAAAATTAAAGAGAATATGAGATATCCTAAGACTGTAACCTACATTAAAAATACTAAAAATAAGAGATTAAAAAAATGTGATTATGGAAGTTTGATTATTGAACATAAATCTAATTTATTTAGCCAGATTATCAAGAACTTTGTTAAATTAATGAGTTATAATATGTTAAATTTTGAAAATGACTATATAAAAAGTTTTATGAAAAGTATAATTGCTGGAGAAGGGACTGTTGAAAATTATAAACCTGATAAAAGGTATAGAATCTTTATTTCTGTTTCAAAAAAGGAAGAAAAGGAGTTATATTATCAATTATTGAAAAGATTGGATATAAAGAGTATAAAATATAAAGGAGATAAACTAATAATCTCAAAACGAGAAAATCTTGTTAAACTTTTAAAACAAAGATTGATGTGCTTAAGTCCAAAAAAATATAATAAATTTCTTGTTATGATGCAACAGTATCCTGGTATAACCGAAGAAACTGGTTATTTTTCTAAAAATATGGTTCCTTGGAATAAGTGTCCTCAAGAAATTATTGATAAGATTATAAAAATATATTATCAAAATACTAGTGTTCCTGCTTGGAAGATTGCTGAACAGGTTGGTATTAATGTTATTAAAGTTAATAGAGTTTTAAAAGAAAAAAATTTGGGTAAAAGATTAATAAAAACTTCTGAAAATATAAGAAAAGACATTGCTATGTTTGCAAAAGAAAATTCTCATTTGAGGCAGTATAAAATAGCTAAAGAATTTAATGTTCATGATAGTATTGTTAGAAGAGCTATTAAAAAATATTCGTAAGCTTTATAAAGAGTTAAAATTGTAAATGAATTATATTTGGAGGGATCAAAATCATAATACCAATTCGATGCATATCCTGTAATAAGCCAGTTGCTCATTTGCATGAATCATTCAAAGAGAGGGTAAATAATGGTGAAGATAGAAAGAAAGTTATGGATGAGCTTGGTTTGAAAAGATATTGCTGTCGTGCTTTGTTCTTAGGACATGTTGATTTGATTGATAGTATTGCTGGATTTAAGAAGAGTTAGCAAATTTCTTTGAAATTTGGGAAACAAAAGATTTAAAAAGAACTTTAGATTTAATCCAGATAACAAAAGTGCTTATTCTCTTATTATCTGGACTAATATACATTTAGAAATATGACTTTATAAAGGTTTTGAAAATGAAAAAATATGTAGCAGACACGAGTGTAATTGTAGAAAGACTAGTCAGCAAACTATTAGATGAGAAAAAAATAAAAGGACAAATTTTGATTCCAAATGCTGTAATTGCTGAATTAGAACATCAGGCAAATAAAGGACAGGATATTGGTTTTTCTGGTTTAGAAGAGATACAGAATTTAAGGAAGAAATCAAAGATTGAGTTTGTTGGTGGAAGGCCAAGAATAGATCAGATAAAATTAGCAAGGTCAGGTGAGATAGATGCTTTAATTATTGACTTGGCTGTAAAAGAAAATGCTTCTTTAATAACTGCTGATTTAGTTCAGGCAGAATCAGGAAAAGCATTTGGTTTGAATGTTATTTATTTTGAGCCAAAAGGTTTGAGAGAAAAATTAGAATTTGAAAAGTATTTTGATGACAAGACTATGAGCATACACATATTAGAAGATTGTTTTGTTTATGGAAAGAAAGGAAAGCCTGGGGAATGGGAGTTAAAGAAAATAAGTTCTGATAAATTAGACAAAGAAAAAATTCAAGATATATCCAAAGAAATTTTAGAGAAAGTAAGAATTGAGAAAGACAGTTTTGTTGAAATTTCAAGAAGAGGAAGCACAATTGTGCAGTATAAAAATTACAGAATTGTGATTGTGAGACCTCCTATATCAGACGGCTGGGAGATAACTGTAGTTAAACCACTGAAAAAATTAAAATTAGAAGATTATAAACTGAGTGCAGATTTAAAGAAAAGACTGGAAGAAAAAGCAAGAGGTTTAATCATAGCTGGCCAACCAGGTGTGGGAAAATGTCATGGAAAAGATACTCCTATTTTAATGTATGATGGCTCAATAAAAATGGTTCAGGATGTAAAGGAAGGAAATTTAATAATGGGTTCTGATTCTAAACCTAGAACTGTTTTAAGTACAACTAAAGGATATGGAAAACTTTATAGAGTAAAACCTGTGAAAGGGGACCAATATATTATTAATGAGGACCATATACTCTCTTTAAAATATAATCGAGATTATAAAGAAAAAACTATTAATATAACAGTTAAAGATTTTTTAAATTCTTCTAAAGGCTTTAAAGAACGATATAAAGGTTATAGGGTTAGTATTGATTTTGTAGAAAAAAAAGTTCCAATTAATCCTTACTTTTTAGGGTTGTGGTTGGGAGATGGACTTTCAGCAAGTCCAAGAATAGCAAGTGCTGATATTGAAATTATAAATTTTTTAAAGGAATATGCACAAGAGATTGGTTTAGTACTTAAAAAACACTCTAATAAAAAGGGTATATGTCAAATTTATGGAATTTCTACTGGAAAAAGAGGCGGGATAAACACTAAAAATCATCTTATAAATAAAATGAGGGAACTTAATTTAATAAATAATAAACATATACCTAATATTTATAAAATTAATAGTAAAGAAATAAGATTACAAGTTCTAGCTGGTTTGCTTGATTCAGATGGGTATTTGGGTAAAAGTAATTATTTTGAAATAACAACTAAAACACTAAAAGATGAGATATTATACTTAATTAGATCTTTAGGATTTGCAGCATATAGTAAGGAAAAAATTGTAGATAATAAAAAATATTATAGAATAACAATGAGTGGTCACCTTAATTTAATTCCTACTAAAATAAAGAGAAAAATTGGAAGCAAAAGAAAACAAGTTAAAAATGTTTTAAGAACTGGAATTACTATAGAAAGTATAGATAATGGAGATTATTTTGGTTTTGAGTTGGATAATGACGGATTATATTGTTTAGGGGATTTTACAGTTACACATAATTCAACATTTGCACAAGCTTTGGGTGAGCATTATTTAAATTTAGGAAGGATTTTAAAAACAGTTGAGTCACCAAGAGATTTGCAGCTACCAAAAGAAGCTACTCAGTATAGTAAGAATTTTACAACTTCAGAAGAAATACATGATATATTATTTTTATCAAGACCAGATAATATAATATTTGATGAGATGAGAGACACACCTGATTTTGAGCTGTATAGTGATTTAAGATTAGCTGGAAGCGAGTGTATTGGTGTAGTTCATTCAAGTTCACCAATAGATGCTGTGCAGAGATTTATACCAAGACTTGATGTTGGTATGATACCAAGTATAATTGATACTATTATATTTGTTGACAAAGGAAAGATTGGAAAAATTTTGAGTTTGAACATTCTTGTTAAGGTTCCAACTGGCATGACTGAGAGTGATTTAGCAAGACCTATAGTTGAGGTTAAAGATTTTTTGACAGATAAATTAGAATATGAAATTTATTCATATGGTGATCAGACTGTTGTAATTCCTGTTGATTCTGTTAAAAAGAAAAAAATTAATAGAAGAGCTGAAGGCAAGATTGTTAAAGAGATAAGAAGAATTTGCAGTGAAGCTGAGGTTGAGATAGTTAGTAATGATAGGGCTGAGGTTTATGTTCCACAAGAAGCTATACCTGGAATAATTGGAAGAAAAGGGAAGAAAATTGAAAAATTAGAGAGAAAGTTAGGGATACATTTGAGCATTAAAGAGCTTGAGAAAGATATGGCTAATTTAGAATTTGAAATACAGGATGATAAAGATCTGATTAGAATATTTACTGAGCCTGGGTATAATGTTGAGGTCTATGTTGATGGTGAGATGTTGTTTAGCGGTATAAGTTCTAAGAAAGGTGTGATTAAGGTTCATAAGAAGAGCAATGTTGGGCGTGAATTATTGAAAGTTATTGATGATAAAGGAAGAATTGAGCTGAAAGGGTGTTAGGTAAAAGTTAGAAGAATTCTTTATTTGAGTATTTTTACTTTTTATTGAGTAGTAACAGAACAGAAAGGTTTATAAATTAATAATTTATGGTATAGAAGTATGAAAAGATTAATTGATAATAAAAGTATTGATAGAGAAGTAGATAAGGATTTAGATGATATAAAAGAGAATATAAGAAGAATAAGTACTAGAAAGGATATAAGAGAAGAAAGTTTAAAGGAGGAAGTAGTTAAGAGAGAATGGAATATTTATCATAAAGTTTTAATGGTTGCTGCTTCTGGGACAGGTATTGCAGCTTTGGCTTATGCTATTTATAAGTATAATTCCTAATTAGGTAATTTTTTAAATAAGATTTCTTTTGTTTTAATTGTGGACCTGTAGCTCAGCTTGGATAGAGCACTTCTCTCCTAAAATTTTGGAGTAAGGAAGGGGTCGCAGGTTCAAATCCTGCTGGGTCCGTTTCTTTAGAATCAAATGCGCAAGCTGGGAATCGAACCCAGATCCACTGGTCACTTCTCAAAAGATTGGAAGCCAGTAATATTAGCCGTTATACTACTCGCGCTTAATATGGATATATTAAAAAGGGTTTATAAATTTAATCTAAACATTTATATATAATATTATCAATTTATTTTAGAATGGATAAAAAGATTCTTGTTTTAGATGTTGATGAAACTTTGTTGAATGTAGAACCTTTATTTTTTTTGGAAAGATTTAAGAAGAATTATAAAAAGTATGAAGGCAAATTATTCTTAGATAAATATTACCTAAGCCCAAGGCCTTTTTTATTTGATTTTATTAAAGAAGCTAAAAATCATTTTAGATTAGTTGCTTTTTCTGTGACAGACAAAGAAATTACTAAGTTGAAATTAGGAAATTTAGGAATATTGGGTGAATTTGAGAAAATTTATGGGAAAGAAGATTTAATTGAAAATAAAAAATCATTAAAGTTTGTTGCTGAGGATTTAAATATTGATATAAATAATATAACTGCAGTTGATGATATTCCTGAATTGTTTTTAGAACAGGATAATGTGATAAAGATAAAACCTTGGTTTATTGGCAGTAACCAAAATGACAACTGTTTGTTGAATATTTTAGAAAATAATGTTGTTAAAGTCTGTTCTTGAGATTAAAAAAGTTTGAAGTTGTTTGTTTTTAATTATTTGTTTTATTTCATTTTTATATTTCAAGTGATTCATCTTTTTTTGCTTCTTCAGGAGTTTCTTTTTTTTCTTCTTTAGCTTCTTCTGGTTTTTCTTCAGTTTTAGCTTCCTGCTCTAGTTCATTAAAAATATAATCCACCTGCTCTTTTGTCCATTCTTTTGACAGTAATATTGCTTTTATTTTTTCTACTGTAACATTTTCCTTTAGAGATTCCTTTACATAATTTTTAAGATTTATTTTATCTGTTTTTGAAGGGAATAAATTATCTTTTTTAAATCCTGGAAGTTTTATGAAAGAAAGTTTATCTCTAAAGAAGTGGAAGAATAAAATTACAATTGTTATTACTGTGATAAATATAATTATTATCAGCCAAGGAACTTTTTTTGCACAATCCTCAGGGCATGTAATTTCATCTTCAAGGTATTGTGTGCAGATACCATCACCGCATTTTGTTTGTATTTTTGGGACAAATTCTACTTTCTGTGGAACAAAACCTGTTTGTATCTCAAGCAATTGGTCTGAAACATCACCCTCTAACATGTAAGAGAAAAATGCCTGCTCAAAGAAAGGTATTTTTAAAGTTACAGGCGAGAAACTTAGAGTTTCATACTGGCCCTGGAAATCTAATTCATCAGGAGTTGATGCAAGAGGTATAACTTCTATAATATAACCTTCCTGCACTGGAAGTGTGATTGTTTTTGATATTAGAGTTTTTAATGCTTCTTCACCTGAAAATGTTTGTATTTGGAAAACTTTTATGTTTGTTCTTGCCTGCATTTTATCCTGCATTGAATATATCTGGTCTATTAGAGATTCATCTTCAACCATTTCTGGTGTTAGGTCTTCTAATGGAGTTGCCGGGAGATTTGTGATTTTGTTTGTTATTGCTATTGTTTTTGGTATGCTTGTTATTAATGCATCTGCTTGTGTTTGTAAATTTAAAATTATATCATTTTTTTCTGTGTCTGACAGAGCTGTGTCTTCTTGTGTTGTTTGTATTTGAGAATCATAATCATTTAAATTTGAGATTAGAGTTGGTATGTTTAATGGTTGTGAGATTTCAATAAATTCTGGGTTGTCCTGTATTGATTGGAGTGCTAATATTTTGTCTTGTAAAAGTGAAACTTCTTCTGTAAATTCAGAACATTCAAATAAATCATAATCCCATTCGCAATTAAAGTCTGATGCACATGCAAATTCATCCAGGTAATCTGAACAAGAAGATAGTTCTGTACATTGCTGTGAGTCCCAGAGACAATTTGCTTGTGTGCATTCTATTTCATTTGTGTAGTCTGAGCAGATAGTTGTATAACCTATGTATGAAGGATTTATTAGAATAAATGCTGTAAATGCTAGAACAAATATTAAAAGTATGTGAGATTGTTTCATTTTATTACCTTTGTTTTGATAATATAAGTGAGAATATTTTTATAAAGGTTTTTGTTGGCAAATTTCTTTAAAATTTGTTGGAAAAAAACTTATAAAGAGTAAATTTAAGTTAAAAGTATGGAAAAGCTATATAACAAGTATTACAAGATATTGATATTCATACCTGTTTTATTATTTTTGATAAGCTTAGTTGTTATAGGTGGCTTTTATTCTAAGAATGGTGATTTTTTTAAAAAAGATGTTACTCTGACTGGTGGTTTATCAGTTACTATTAATACTGAGAAGCAGATAGATATTGAGGAATTAGGGGATTTTTTAAAAAATAATTTTGAAAATAGTGATGTTTTTTTGAGGAAGTTGAGTGAGTTTGGAACAAATAAACAGGTTGGGATTATAATAGAAGCAAGTGAGCTAGAAGAGAAAGAATTAAAACCTGTTCTGGAAGATAAGATTGGGATTGTATTAACTGATGAAAATTATTCTGTTGAGGAAGCTGGGGGTAGTTTAGGTGAATCATTTTACAATCAGATGGTGAAAGCTATAATAATTGCTTTTATTTTAATGGGAATAGTTGTCTTGATTGTGTTCAGAACTGTGATACCTTCTTTAGCTGTAATTTCTGCTGCTCTTTTTGATATAATAATAACTATAGGGATAATAAATTTATTAGGTATAAGGCTGAGTACTGCTGGTATTTCTGCACTTTTACTGTTAATTGGTTATAGTGTTGATACTGATATTTTGCTGACAACTAGAGTCTTGAAAAGAAGTGAGGGTTCTGTGAATAAAAGAATATTAGATTCTATGAAAACTGGATTGACTATGACTTTTACTACTATATCTGCTTTAGGTGTTGGTTTTTTTGTAACTAATTCACCTGTTCTTAAGCAGATGTTTACAATTATTTTAATTGGTTTGTTTATAGATATATTATCAACTTATTTGACTAATGCTGGAATTTTGAAGTGGTATGCTGAGAGGAAAGAATGAAGCTTAAAAAAATATTTGGATGGAGAGTATGGGTTTTGATAATAGTATTATTCTTAGCTTTGATTGCAATAAATCCCAGTCCGTTTGCAAAAGGTTTAGTTATAAAAACTGTTGATGAAGTTTCAAAAGAATATTTAACACCTGGTGATTTGGTAAATAGTTTAAATGATATTGAAATACAAAATGCGAAACATTTTGAAGAAGTTTTGGTACAAGAATCTGCTAATAAAGAATATAATGGTAGCGCTAAATTAGTTTTTGAAACTGATGTTGGAAGAGTTGCTTTTTTAGCTAAAGAAAAACCAAAAATAATTCTTCAAGAGCAGGAAACAAGCACTATAATATTAGGAATGGATTTGGCTGGTGGTACAAGGGTTTTATTAGAACCAAAAAGTGATGAGGAGATTACAGACAGGCAGATTACTGATTTGATTTCTGTTTTAGACAATAGGTTGAATGTTTATGGGTTAAGTGATTTGAATATTCGTAGTGCCCGTGACTGGGAAGGAAGCAAATTTGTTCTTGTTGAGATTGCAGGAGCTACAAGAGATGAAGTTAAGGAGCTGATAGGTGAGCAGGGAGTGTTTGAGGCAAAGATTGGTGATGATATTATATTTGCCGGAAGTGAGAAAGATATAACTTATGTCTGCAAAGATGATGGAAGCTGTTCTGGCATTAGGAGATGCGACCAATCTGAAGATGGATATTACTGCAGATTTGAATTTGTGATTCACATAAGTCCTGAGTCTGCTAAGAGGCATGCTGGTATAACTGAGAATTTGGAAATCATACATACAGAAGGAAGAAGTTCTTTGAGCAAGAATATTGATTTTTATTTAGATGACATAGTTGTTGATAGTCTGAATATAAGTTCTGATTTGAAAGGGAAAGAAGCTACTCAAATTTTAATTACAGGACCTGGAACTGGCGGGACAGAAGAAAAAGCACTTTTGAATGCTCGTGAGAACATGAATAAATTACAGACAATCTTGATAACTGGTTCACTGCCTTTTAAATTAGAGATTGTTAAATTAGATACTATATCTCCTTTACTTGGTAAAACTTTTATTAATAATGCAATGTTAACTGGCTTGTTTGCTATTTTAGTTGTTGGCTTGATTGTATTTTTGAGATATAGAAAATTAAAAGTTGTTGTTCCTATGATATTTACTACATTTTTTGAGGTGTTCTTGATATTAGGTTTTGCTGCTGTTGCTTCCTGGAGATTGGATTTAGCTGCAATTGCTGGTATTATAGCTGCTGTTGGAACTGGTGTTGACCACCAGATTATAATAACTGATGAGGTTTTGAAAGGCTCTGAGAGGTATTTTAACTGGAAGCAGAAGATTAAGAGAGCATTTTTTATTATAATCAGTGCTTACTTTACTACTTTGGTTGCTATGACTCCTTTATTATTGGCTGGTGCTGGTTTGTTAAGGGGATTTGCTTTGACTACTATAGTTGGAATTACTATTGGTGTTTTGATAACTAGACCTGCTTTTGCGAGTGTGATTGAGGTTCTTTTAGAAGAGTAATGTTTATAAAGTAGCTATTTTTAAGGATATAAGATTAAAATGAAAATAAAACAAGCACTTTGTGGATTGGTTGCAGCAGTTGCTATTGGATTAACTGGTTGTGAGAAAAGTGAGAAAAAAGACCCTTTTGTATATGGAACTGTGATTAAAGAAGCTGGGACTATAGTAGATAGACAAAAGATTATAGAAAGAGCAGAAGGAGCTATTTTTGGTAATGATTCTATAAGATTTGGAGATTCTACATATATTCTTCAAATTCAAACTAATCAAGGATTATATACTGCTAATGTGGAAAAATTTGGTAATAAAACCCTTGAAGCACTTGCTCTAGCAATAGAAGAAGGAACAGAAGTTAAAATTGAAAGAAGATATTTAGAGGATAAATGGAGATTCGGAGAAGATAAAATTGGAAAATTATGTACTGATGAAATTGTTGTTTTGTATGGGAAATAGGTAAAAGTTATTTGATTGTTTATAAGGTGGGTTTTACTCTTTATTTTCCAATTCTTCTTTAATTTTTAACATTTGTTTTTTTAAATCTGGCAGATCTTTATTTATTATATTCCAAACAGCATCAAAATCAACTTCAAAATATGCATGAATAATTACATCCCTAAATCCAGCAATTTTTTTCCAGGGAACTTCTGGATATTTTTCTCTAAAACTAGAAGGAATATTTTTTACAGCTTCACCTATTATTTCCAACCTTCTGACTGTAGCATCTGTAATCAAACTATCAGGCTCAAGTTCATCCTTTGATAAGTTTTTAGTTGAACCTTCAATTAGATTAATCTTTTCTAGAATATCTTCAATAAACAAACTTAAGTCTCTTTTCATATTATTCTCACCTCATCTTTTAATATCTGCTCTTTTAATTTTGGATGTATATATTTGTAAGTTACTAAATGCACTTTTTTACCTAGTTTTTCTTCCAAATCAAGCTGGATACCTGCAAATCCAAAACCAAGACCTCTTGGAAGTTTTATTAAAACATCAACATCACTTGATTTTTTTTGCTCTCCTCTTGCATATGAACCAAATATTCCAGCTTTTTTTACTTTATTTTTCTTTAATATTCTTTTAATTTTTGGTATAATTTTCTTTAATTTTTTTAAAGCTTTTTCTCTTTTTTCTTTGTTTAGTTTATCATCTGCTTTTTCCTTTTTTAAAATAAATTCCTTTTCAGATAAATCTTTTCCAAGATAAATCCTTTCTTTCTTGAATTTTTTTCCATTTCTTATAGATTTAACTCTATAGTAATATTTTCTTTTATTTCTTTCCTTGATTTCTGTATATACCATATGATTTATACGGGCACAAAACTTATAAGTCTTTCTGTGGACGTAAAGAGATAGGTAAAAGTTAGAAGAATTCTTATTATTTAGAGGATATAAATATTTATAAATAAAAGGTTAATAGAAAATTATATGCCATCAATAGATGAAGAAATAGAACAAATGTACAGAGAAAATCCTATTTTAGAAGATCAAGATTTTTTAGAAAAATATCCTGGAGTACAAAATGTAGCTGGATTTGTTAATTCACAACTTAGATTTTTAAGTCAGACTGATGAAAAAGACAAATGGGTAAAAATGGGAGTAGAAAAAATAGGAGATTTTCTTAAATTACTTGAGTATGGACATGGAGAAGCAGTTGAAACATATGTGATTATAAGAGATACATTGCGTTTTAGGTAAAAGTTAAGAGTATTATTAGAGGAGTGATATGGTTAAGAAAGAAATAAGTTTGGGCGGAGAAAATTATCTTGTTATAGATCTTACTGAACCATTAAGAGAAGATGTAGAAGTTTTTCCTGGTGATCCAAAATTAAAAAAAGAAATTTTTAGTAGAATTTATGAAACTGGATATCAACATCATGTTTATAGAATTAGTGACCATGCTTTTCATCCACATGGTGATGCACCTAAACATCAAAATCCAGAACTACAAAAAAAAGGCTTTGAAAAATTTAGTCTTGATTTTAATCCTGCATGCTTAATTGATTTAGAAGGTTTGGTTGAGATTGATGAAAAACATCTTGAACCTCATTCTGAATTAATATCAAGAAAAAAAGCTGTTTTAATTAGAACAGGTTATGATAGGTGGCTTGAAGAAAATAAAAGACATATACCAGATAAAATTCCTTATTTGAATAAAAGTGCTGCAGATTTTCTTTCTGAATTTGATTTAAGAGTTGTAGGCATTGATTCTTTGACAGTTGACCCTATTGGTGAGCATTATGCACACCAAAAATTTAAAAATTTGTTAATTGTTGAATCCTTGGTTCATCTCCATGAAATTCCTGTGGAGAGTAGAGGAGATTTTGATTTACAAACAAGTCCTGTTAGAATAGTTGGGGCTACTGGCGGTCCTGTAGTTGCTTATGCATTTATTAGGTAAAAGTTAGAAGAAGAATTTAAGAGAATGGTTTTACTTTTTATTACCCAAATTTGCACATTAATAGATTATTTTATAGGTTTAAAATACATTATACTAGCTATAATTAATTGACCAATTATCAATAAAATCATAACCACGGTTAACCATATAATTTTTTTTGTTTGTTTTGTGCTAGTATTACTAAATTCCTCTATACTTCCATTCAGTTTATCAGTAGCTTTTTTTAATCTTATTTGGTTTAATGCTAAGAACCCCTTACTATTTAACCTAATCCTGGTTTCTGAATCAAAATTATTAACTTCCTCAATTAAACCTTCATTCATTGCTTCCTTAATAATATATTCAGTAATATTATGTTCTTTTAAATATTTAACACTCTTGCCATCTACATAATTCTCATTCAATATTTCCCAAAAATTTTTTAATACTTGTTCTCCCATTTTCTTACCCTTTGCTTGTTACTCTTTCTATACTTACTAAAATTGTTAATTTTATCCAATTTTCTTTCTCCATTATTTCTGTCTCCAAAAATCTTCTATATGTTTAGCTTTTGCATTCTTTAAGATAAACCTCAAAGCCCAAATTATAATTCCTTCCATTTATTTCACCTCATTTACTTACCTTGATATTTAATGATATATAAATAACCGTTATAATTGACTTTTCATTTTAATTGTTATTATATTACACCTAATTTTTTTAATATAGTTAATATTACTAATAAAAATATCCCCGAAACAGTCAAGACCAAACTTATTACTCTATCCCAATCTGTAATAAAAGTTCCAACAAAATGGAGAACTCCAAATATAAGTAATCCTCCTCCAAAAAGTTTTAAAGTTTTTGGAAAATCTAGTCTTGGCACATTTATTAAAGCTCTTATTTTCTTTGGCATATAAACCACCTCTTTTTTATTATTTTTAAAATTATTGTAGCAGAATCAAAGTATCGCTGAACCGAAAAAAATAAATAGTTGAATAGTTTACTGAAAATTGCAGTTAGCAGTAATTCTTTCTAATTATGAGTATATTTTGAAATATAAATACTTTTCGGTTAAAAATGAATAAGTAAAATTTAAATAATGTTAATGTTTCTAGTTCTAATAATAAAGAAGTATTATTAAAAATGGTTAAAGGTAAAAAGAAGAAAACTAAAAAAAGGAGAAAAAAACCGTCTTCTAGAATAACGATGGGTAAGTATGGTGGTTCAGTAAGAAGAAGGTAAAAAAGGTTATATTATGTCTGAAAACTTATATAGCAGAAGAGTGAAGAATCTAATAGAAAAGTGGGGAGAAGAAAATAGTGAAGATTTTAACATATCTAAAATTTTAATTAAAAATACTCTTATTCCAATTAATGATGGAGGCAATAAACATAAAAAAATTAATTACAGACCAGACTCTATCTATATAATTTCCTATCAAAACAAAATTGTTTTTGAAATACTTGATAGCCAAATAGAAACTAAGACTATTGCTGATTTAGTAAGATGTATTTTTAATGAAGCTGTAACAGATATTGTTTTTGTAATAAAAGATAAAAAATCTTTGAAAGAAGTATTAAAAACTTCAAAAGTGATTTTGGATAATTTTGATAATTACTTAAATTTAAAAGATACTGAAAAGAAAAAGAAAAAAGTTCCAATAAATGCTCATTCAATTAAAATAACTGAAACTACTTCTAAATCAAAGAAAAAATTCTTTTTCATTTTTGATAAAGAAATAAAAAAAATTATAAAGTTTAAAACAACCACTTAAAGAATCAAATCATTTTATCAACAGCTTTCTTAATACCTTTATCTATACTTTTATATATCACTAATTTTATATTTTATTATTATACCTACCTAAAAATTTAAGATTTCTTTCTACATCTTTAAATAAATGTTCATTAGCTTTTTTCTCCATATCTTTTATTTCATCTCTAATTGGTGCTAAACTAATATATTCACAAATTTTTATGAGATGACGGCTTATCTCAGACTCCTGTTTTGTAGTCAAATTATTTAACATAAACTGACCTGAATGAATAACCATATTTCTTAATTTTATAAAATCTTCTAAAATAGGATAATATTCCTCTCTTTTAATGATTAAGTTAAGTCTATCAATTTGTTTAAGCAATCTCCCCAATGTCCATTTACATATTAGACTAGGGGATGTTTTACTTTCACGAACTATTTGACTAAAAAATAATTCTTCTAATGTAGCAGATGCTTCTAATATCGCTTTAAACAATTCATTTGAAGCAATATGTTTTCTTATTTCAATAGTGCATAAATTATACATTTTTATAAATAAAAAACAAAGGAATATTTATTATTTTCTCTAATTATCTTATGTAATATCATAGTTAATATCTACTTGAAACCCCAATAATTTTCCTTTATCATTTTTAGTAAGTCTTAGTTTTATAGTATCTTCATTAAAAATTTCATTAAATTCGTCTATTTTATCTATTTTTTCAAATTCTTCTTTAATATCATTATACTGATTCTTATTCAAAGAAACTATATATTGAAATTCTCTTTCTTTTTGTATATTATTAATTATCTGAAAAGCTGTTACTACTTGAGTAGGGTCTACATTAGCAAATAATCTACTATCATGAAATAAAAAATTAATATCAACATTCTTTTTTAACAAATATAATATAATATCAAAACAAAACATTTCTACTTCTCTAACCCCATTTGAGGAATCATCATCTATTTTAACATTTAGATTAAACCTAATTGTATTATTCCCCAAATTATTTTTTATAGTAATATATGGATCTTTGTTAGTATAAAATAAATCAACTAATTTTTTGAATTCATTATCAATATTAAATCTTAAATTTTTAATTTCTTTTAGATAGTTTTCTGTATTTTTGTTTTCAGTTTCAATATTTAGTTTAGTATTTGAAATTTTAGAGTTATATTTTTCAATTATTTCATCATATTGTTTAAGACATATTAATTTTTGATTAAAATTATTTATCTCTTCTTTGATTGCTAAACCTTGTTCAAAAGGAGCATTTTTATTTAACAAAACAAGATAAGAATTATGTTCGTCAATTAATTTCTTAAATTTTACATTCATCATATCTAGATTTTCTGCTATTTTTTTTCCTTGTTCTTTAAATCTTTTTTTTCTATTGGTAAGTAATTTATGATGAAAATCCATTATTTCACCAAAATTTCTAAGAATTTCTTCTTTCATAGATTTTCTTAAAACTTCATAAAAACTAGATAAAAAATCTGAATTTTTTGTAAAATCTCTTTTTAATGATTCTTCGATATTAGAAAGAGCATTATTCAATAATACTATTTGATTATTTATTCTTCTTAATTCTAAAGCAATATTTTTAGTCTTAGATTCAATTTCATAATAATCCTTTGAAAAATTAAGAGTAGATAATTTTCTTTGTTTTAATTCTATCTTTTGTTTTAAGGTTTCAATATCCATACTTATATCTTTATTTGCATCTTTAAAATATTCTTGTAAAATTGGGTCTTTTTTAAAAGATTTTAATTTTTTATCATAATCTAGAAGTTTTTCTTTAAGATCAAACTTTTTATGTATTAATTCTGGATCAAATCCTAATAAGTATAAAGTATTTAAAAAAGGAACATGTTCTCTTTTATCTTCTTTTGGAACCCATTTATCCCAAGAAGAGTAAGAATAAGTATAAGGTCTAATAAACCTAGATATTAAATTCCTAAATGTCAAATATTTGGTGTTTATTTCGGGAAATATCAAACTTTGTAATTTTTCATTAAATTTTTTAAATGGAAACTTTTCATCATTTAAATAAATATTATCTTGTTCTGAAGTAAACCTTTTTGATTTGAAAGTTTTTTTATTAATAACAAATTCTAATTCAAAATATTCATCTGGTATTTTCTTTTTTAAATCTTCGTTTTTACTACAGCCCAAACAAAAATGGATTAGGTAAATTATTAAAGATTTTCCAACACCATTTAAAGAATATTTTTTATTTTGATTTCCATTTTGTTTATCTGCTAAAATAATTGTAAATCCATTTAAATTAAAATTTACTGTTTTAAAAGTTTTTATACTACTAGTTAATTTAATAAGTTTCATTTGTTAATTTTCCATCATCCGTTAATTTTATTTTTTTCAACCCAAACAAAAGGTCTATGGCAAGTATAAGATTATCAAAATTATGTTTAGCAGGAAATTTTTTGGAATTGTTTATTTTATTATATTTTTTCCATAATTCATCAACAGTTAATTCCCTTTCTTTTAACTGAAAATTTATAAATCCACTTAACCCAACTAGTGATTCATAAATTGTTATATGTTTTTTAGGTAATATCATTTTGGGGCTTTAAAAATATCACACGATTCAAAATAAATTGCCATCAAAGCAATCACAGCATATTTTATGCAACTTTTTTTATTAGGGGAAGACTTGTTTAAAATATAATGAAATTGTAATTCCTCGTCAGAAGGATATTTCCTTGTTGCTCTATTATATAGTTTTACAAATTTTTCTTTTAAAATTTCTTTTTCTTCTGGTTTTTCAGCAAAAACTCCATTTATTTTTGTAATTTGATAATAAGCATTATTAAGATAACTACCAGATCTTTTCAAATTATTAAATTTTATTTTTTTATCATAATCTGGGGCTACATTGCTTGTGTTAGTATCACTTTCATCCAATTCTAATTCCATTATGTATTTAATAATTTGAGGAAACAATGAAAAATCTACATCTTTTAATAACTCATCAGGACTTGGAATTCCCCCTATTATCATCTGGATTTTTTCTTTAGATAATCCCATAAATATCACTTCAAGATTAGGAATTAAAAAGATATTAAATTCTATATCTTTGTAATTTTCTGAAAGTTTACTTAAAGCTGTTTCTAAAAGAGGGTTTGTGCTTTTATCTTTAAATACAAAATTATATTTTTTAATAGGGTACTTACTATTCCAAAATTGAAATAAACCTTCAAAATCTTCATTTAATTTTTTGATAGCATTACCTACTTTAATAGAAGCATTTTCAGGGGCAAAAACTTGATAATAAATTCCTTCATTTTTAATAAAACCATCATTTTTCCTATCACCTAATCTCCCCCAAGTCTTAACTGATTCAAAATTTGGATTAAAATATTTCATTATTTTTACAAAGAAATCTTCAAAAGCTTGTCCGTTTAAATCAGAAACTTTTAAATTGAACTCTTTTCTGGCGAAAAATCTTTCATTATCTTCCATACTTTAAACATATATTTTTCTCTTTAAAAATTATTCCCTAATCTTCTCCTCACAAACCCTCTCACAAAACCTCAACAAAACAGGTAGAGGCTTATCTCCCCTCTTCATATCCCTCAAAACCAATAGTATCCAACAATCTAATCAAACATCAACCAAATTTAGTAATAAATTTGTTAACAACAACCTTTATATACTTATGAGTATAACCTATAGGTATGGTTAAGATAACCCAAATAAGGATTCCAACAAGAAAATGTTTACGTTGTGAACATGAATGGGTATTAAGAAAAGCTGAGGAACCAATTATATGTCCTAAATGTAAGTCTCCTTACTGGAATAAACCAAGAAAATGAAAATTGCATCTTTTTTTTCAGGAGCAGGTGGATTAGACCTCGGTTTTACAAATAAAGGATTTAAACTAGTTTTTGCTAATGATAATTGGAAAGGATGTTGGAAAACATTTGAAAAAAATCACAAAATTAAAATTAATAAAAATTCAATAGTTAATCTGAAACTAGAAAAAATCCCAAAAGTTATTGGTGTTATAGGAGGTCCACCATGTCAAAGTTGGAGTCTGGCTGGGAAAATGAAAGGAATAAAAGATTCTAGAGGAAAATTATTTTGGAATTATATTAATTTAATTAATAAAAAACAACCTTTATTTTTCTTAGCGGAAAATGTTCCGGGTATACTTTCTAAAAAACATAAACCAGAATTTATGAAAATAATAAAAAAATTTTGGAACATAGGTTATATAGTTTCTTTTAAATTATTAGATGCAAGAAATTATGGAGTTCCACAAGAACGAAAAAGAGTTTTTATTGTGGGTTATCATAAAAAAATTAGAAAAAAATTCAAATTTCCAAAAGGTTCTAATAAATGGAAAACTTTGAAGAATACTATTGGAAATTTACCAGAAGCAAAACCAGCAACTATAAAAAATAAAACTAATGGTAAAAAAAATAAGGTTCCAAATCACGAATATATGAATGGGGGGTTTTCTACTATGTATATGTCAAGAAATAGAGTTAGGGAGTGGAATGAACAATCATTTACTATTCAGGCAGGAGGGAGACATGCACCAATACACCCAAAAGCTCCAGAAATGGAATTTATTAAAAAAGATAAGAGAAGATTTGTTAAAGGAAAAGAACATTTGTATAGAAGATTATCTGTGAGAGAATGTGCAAAAATTCAAACATTTCCAGATAATTTTATTTTTTATTATAATAATATTGCTGATGGTTATAAAATGGTTGGAAATGCTGTTCCTGTTAAATTAGCAGAAGTAATAGCAGAAAAAATCAAAAAAGATATGAAAGGATACTTCAGAAACAAAAGTAAACTAACTTAACTCCTATTAATTTTTTAGGATTATTTGGGGCTTTAATCTTAATATCACTTACATTCACCCCTTTTGTTTTTTCTAATTGTTTTATATCTTTTTCTGGAAAAGAATTATATTTACTTTTGTCCATTATAGCAAATAAAGAAAAGGCTTTGCCCTCATCAAGTTTACAAAAATCTGCATAAACTTTAATTGGGTTCTCTATGTGCCACATACCTCTTATTCTTAAGTTCGTTATTCCCAAAGGATCTGCTTTTTTTACTTTTCCCAACTCTCTTGTTTTACCAATTTCAACTTTTTTCTTTTTTAACAAATCATCTATTTCTTCTTTTAGAGGAATATGTATATTTTCATAAATTTCTTTTTTAGCAGCATAACAAGTTCCTTGTATAAAAAATAGATATTTTATCAATCTGTCTTTGGTATGCCCTATAACATAGAATAAATCCTTTTTATCCCATTCTTTATCTTCACAATCTTTACAAGCATTAGTTATTCTCTCATCAGAAGAATATAATCTATCTTTTGGTGGAGAACTGTTTAAGGCAATTGCACTACTTTTATTTTCTATTTTTTTTATCTCAAAAGCATCTCCTTCTCTTATTATCATATCTGGTGGATTATTTTGATTTCCAAGATAAGAAAAAACCATTTTATGTTCTTCTTCTTTTTGCTTATCTTTTTTTTCAAAAGAACCAGAGATAGCATCCTTTACATAAAATTCAAGTTGGTCTCCAACAGCATTGATTTTTATATGGGATTTTGTAGCATAATCTTTCAAATTATTTATTCTAAATTTTACAATATTCATAATTCCAGAAATTATGTTGTTTTCCATAGAACAATAAAAAATTGAATTTTATTTAAATCTTTCCTATTTTCTTAAATTGATCATCTTTAAATAGCATGAAGCCATCCAGTCTCAAAAGGACTCCCAAATACACTCTTTGTTACCATTCCAAAAGTATGGAAAATTTCAATTGTTATTTTTAATCTTTTTATAGCCTTTATCTCTTTAAAAAATTCTTCTATAAAATCTAATTCTAATTTAATTTCTTTAGAAGAACCTGGAGGAATAGTAATAGATTTAAAAGAATGGTCTTCTTTAACGTGACGGTCTACTAAAACCCATATTTTCTCAATTGTTGTGGATTTATTACCTTTATTCCTAAGAAGCATATTCACATCAATAAAATTATCATCTTCAGATATTTGAGCATTAGGTTCTCCAATCTCAAAATTCTCAGCTTCTTTAGTTTTATAATAGAGGTGTTTTAAAACTAGTTTTGATTTATTATTGTTTATATACAAAATTAATTTAATAATACCTATTAAAGTGATAATCACAATATTTATTATACTAAGGATAGCATAAGGAACATCTAACATCAATTAAAAGAATTAAAATAAGATAATAAATTTTATTATTATGCAAAGTCAATATTCCAAACCAATAGTATCCCAAATTAGAATACCAACATAAACCAAATTTAGCAATAAATTTGTAATCCACCTAAACCAAAAGAGTAATATTTATAAATAAAAAAATACAACTAATAAACATTAAAAAGGGGTGGTTAAGTTATGGAATTAGAAATTAAATTGATTCTTTATATATTACTGGGAGCTGTAGCTGGAATGCTTTACAGTCTTAAGAGAGTTCTAAGGATGGAGAGGACTATTCTGGAGATTGACAAGAAAATAAGCAGGAAGCTTGGAATAAAGCCAACAAAAAGCACAGTGAAGGTTGTAAGAAAAAGAGTGACAAAGAAGAAAGTTAAGAAAAAGGCTAGGAGAAGGAAGAAGTGAAAGTTTTAGATTTTGAGACAGCTTTTAAATATCCTTTTAAGAGGGCAGTTGGTTTATTAAATATTTTGTGGATTTTTCTCCCAATTATAGGCTGGTTTGCTTTAGGCGGTTATACTATAACTATAATCAAGCATTTTATTAAAGGAGATTTTAAAGAGCTTCCAAAATTAAATTTTAACAGAGATATAAGTCTGGGTTTTTTTATGTTTTTGAAAGCAATTCCATTTATGGTGATATATGCTTTAATTCAAGTTGGTTTGGGAAGGTTTCCTTATGCTGGTTTGATAGGACTTTTGTTTATTTCATTGTTTATTTTACCTATGCTAATAATGAATTTTTTCAAGAAGGAAACTGTTGGTTCTTTATTTGAGTTTGGCAAGGTTAGTGCTGTTTTTGAGAACTTTGGTGAATATCTAATGGTAGTTTTAAAGAGTATGGCTCTGCAGATTATATTTTTAATAATGATAATTGTTTTGGTAGGAATACCAGCTGGTTCTTTTACTAAGAATATATTTTTCGCGGATTTTTACAGGAAGCATTGCAAGTAATTATTTTCCAAGTCTTGTTTTAATCAAAGAGATAAACATACCAGGAATAGCTTTTCTTAATTTTAGTTTTGAGCCGCCTGTGTCAGACCATTCAATTGGTGTTTCTTTTATTTTGTAACCTCTTTTTTTTATTTTGTAGAGAATATTTACATCAAAACCCCATCCTGGTGTGTTAAGATTTTCTAATATTGAATGAATTGCCTGCTTTTTGAATATTTTTGCTCCTGCTTGCGTGTCTTTGTATTGTAAATTTAAAATTAATCTTGTTAAGATGTTGAAGCTACGACTTAAAATTCTTCTTGTTAAAGGCTGATTTGTCAGGATTTTTGATTCTTTTAAATATCTTGAGCCCATTATACAATCATAGTCTTCTATGTTTTCCAGTAATTTGTTTAAAAATTCTGGTTTTGTTGAGTTGTCTGCGTCTACATATGAGATTAAATCACCTGATGCTATTTTAAAGCCCTGCAGTATGGCATTGCCTTTTCCTGTTTCTTTTAGGTTTAGATATTTGATTTTATTTGATTTTACAGAGTGGACTACTTTTAGAGTGTTGTCTGTGCAGCCATTCATTACTATAATAATTTCTATGTCTTTATTTTTGAAGAAATTTAAGTAAGCTTCTAATGTTGGTTTAATTCTATGTTCTTCGTTGTATGCTGGGATAATTATTGAAAGCATAAGAATTAGGTATTATTTTGTTTTATAAGGTTATTGGGGATTTTTTATATATTAACGCCGAGGCCAGGATTTGAACCTAGAAGTCCTTGCGGACGCGGTTTTCGAGACCGCTGCATTACCAGATTATGCTACCTCGGCACAAGATTTATATAGTAAATATTAAAGCTGATTTAAAAATGTATCCAATATACCATTTTGTATTTACAGTTGTATTATCAGGGTTTTTATATCCAATATTAGGCTGGAAATTAGTATTTTTTTGGCTGGGAAGCTTCTTTATAGATGTTGATCATTATTGGTGGTATATAATAAAATTTAAAGATTTAAGCTTGAAGAAAGCTTATGAATGGTGTAATCTTAGAAGCAAAGGTTTAGAACCTGGTTTTGATTTTCATGTATTTCATGTTGTAGAATTTTGGATTTTAATAGGAATATGGAGTTTATTTTCAGAATTTGGTTTTATAATCTTTTTAGGATTAGTGTATCATAATATTATTGATTTTGTTGATGGTATTGTGCATAATAAAATTGATAGAAGAGCTTTGTCTTTTTTTGAGTGGATTTATAAAAAGAATATTTTTAAATAGATAATTTTTACTTTAATTGGTATGGAACCATTATTTCATTACATAATCCCATTGTTAGGTATATTTGCTATATTTCCAAAATTTAGCAAAAGATTTGGATATAAAAAATTATTATTGTTAGGATTACTTTCATTTATACCAGATTTAGACCTTTTTATAGGAATGCATAGGGTTTTGTTTCATAATCTTCTTTTTGTTACTATATTAAGTTTAATAATATTATTTATTTTTGGAAAAACTTATGGTTTATTAAGTATTTATTTTTTAGGAAGTCATTTATTATTTGACTTAAATAGATTTGGTGCTGCTTTATTATGGCCTTTTTATAAAAATTTAATGGGTTTTGAAATTGGTTTAATGTTTCATAAGGTAAATGGCTTTAAATTAATTATTGATTTTTTTATTGAACCAATTTTAGTGGTAAAAGAAGCTATGGTTAGTTGGTATTTACATCCAATGGGAACTTTAGTATTAATCCTTATACTACTTTTAGTTTTAATTAAAATATTAAAGAAAAAATTTAATATTATTTTATTTTAGAAATAGTTTTTAATAATACTTTTTTAACATTAGAAGAATTCTTATTAAATATTTCTAAAATTTGTTTCCAAGTTACTGGTTTTTCATCTTCTTTCCAGCAGTCATAATCTGTTGACATTGCAATTGCTGCGTAAGGTATATTTAATTCATTTGCTAGAATTGCTTCTGGTGCTACTGACATGTTGATTACATCTGCACCCCATGTTCTAAACATTTTTGATTCTGCTTTTGTTGAAAATCTTGGACCTTCAATTGTAATTACAGTTCCTTTTGGATGATGTTTAAGTTTTAAATTTGTGCATGTTTTTATTAATAATTTTCTTAGGTTTTCATTAAATGGTTGAGCCATAGATGTGTGCTTTGGACCTTGAGTAAATTTTTCATGGAAAGTTATTTTTCTGTGCCTAGTAAAATCTATGAACTGGTCTAAGATAACTAGATGCCCTCTATCAATTTTTTTTCTTAATGAGCCACAAGCTGTTGTTGCCAAGATATGTGTGCAGCCTAATTTTTTAAGAGTGTAAATGTTTGCTCTGTAATTTACCTGTGTTGGTGGAATTTCATGTTTTCTTCCGTGTCTTGCTATAAGAACTACATCTACTTTTCCTATTTTACCAATTTTTAATGTTGAAGAAGGTTCACCAAAAGGTGTTTTCTTGATTTTAATTTCCTGTGAGTTTTTAAGAATATTTGGATTGTCCAGACCTGAGCCCCCAATTATACCTATTTTTGTCATTTTATAATTTTGGATGATGAAATTTAGGTTTGAATATAGCTGTATAAACTCCATTAAAATATCCTTTAAATAATGGTAGAATTAAATTAAACCATTTTTTATAAATATATTTCATGAATTGTGCTGGTACTATAACAAAAGTTTGTATTAATAAGAATATTGGAAAATAAAATGGTTTATGTTTTCTCATAAATATACTTCTATTTCTTGTGTTATAATAAACAGTAACTGGTGATTTTTTACCTTCAGAGGAACCATGTATTTCGTGGTAAGCTTTTGCATTTGGATTATGCATAATTCTAAATCCTGCTTTTTTGATTGCAATATTCCAATCAATATCTTCTGAATATAAAAAATAAATTGGATCATGAAATCCTACTTCTTCCATTACTTCTCTTTTTATTAATGAAACACAATCATCTAAATATTCTACATAACCATCAACTTCCTGCACTTCATTGTTAACTGGTCTTTTACTTTCTGATGCTAAACCTAACCAGTAATTCATGTATCCTCCTCTTGTTGTTATTTCATTTCTATTATCTATATCATAAAGAGTTGGTGCAACAAAACCTATTTTTTCATCTGTTTGTGCTGTTTCAACTAATTCTTTCAGCATATTTTTATCAATTAGAATATCATTGTTTGATAAAAGAAAATAATCTGGTTTTTCTTTGTGCAAAATAAATTCTACTGCAAGCTTAAAACCACCAGCCCATCCTGTATTTTCCGGATTTCTGATTATGTTTATATATTTATATTTAAAATCTTTAAAAGAATCTGGTTCTGATTCATTATCTACAACTGTTATAGAATAATTTTTGTAGTTTAGTTCTTTTACTGATTCTATAAATTTTAATGTTTTTTCTTCTTTGTGAAAATTTATTACTATAATTGCAACTTTTGGTTCTTTCATGTTAAATTTGTTTAAAATATTTGTTTAAAATAACTTCGGTTTTTGTTTTGTTCTTTTGTGGTAGTTATAAATAAAATTTAATCAAAAAAATTTCCTATTTCTTTAAATAAAGAATTTTTTCTGTCTTTTTCTGAAATTATTAATTCATCTTCATTTATTCCATATTTATTAAGCTGCCAATCAACATTAATATCAGGATCATTCCATTTTATCCCTACCTGACTTTCTTTGTTATAAAAGTTTGAAAATTGATATTGAACTGCTGTATTATCTTCCAAAGCCAAAAATCCATGAGCAAATCCTTTTGGAACAAAAAATATTTTCTTATTTTTTTCAGTCAGCTCAATAGAAAACCATTCTCTATATGTAGGAGAATCTTTCCTTAAATCCACAACTACATCTAAAACAGCACCTCTAACTACTCTTACTAACTTATCTCGAGTAAAAGGTGGCTTCTGAAAATGAATACCCCTTAGAACATTCTTTTTTGATATTGATTGGCTACTTTGAACAAACTCAACATCTATACCTATTTTTTTAAACTCTTTTTTTTCATAAATATCAAAAAAACATCCTCTATCATCGTCAAAAATATTTGGCTCAATTACTAATAATCCATTAAAATTTGTTTTAATTATTTTCATTTTTATAATTTTTAACTACTTCAATTATTTTATCAAATTCCTCCTCAGTCATTTCTGGATAAAGGGGTAATACCACTAATTTTTTCCATTCCTCTTCTGAGATAGGACATTCAACTAATATTTTATTTTTTTCATAATAATTTTTATAAAAACTAAAAAGATGAAGTGGCTTAAAACTTGTATTTGTTAATATTTCATTTTTAAGAAGGTAACTCATGAAGTCATCTCTACTACCTTTTTCTATTCTTAAAATATACAACCAATAAGCATTTTTAGCATAAGCTTTCTTAGTAGGTATCCTCAACCAAGAAATATCTTTAAATGCTTCATTATATTTTTTTATAATATTATCTTTTTTTTCATTCATTTCATCTAATTTTTTAAGTTGTGCTAAGCCAATACCTGCTGAAATATCATTCATATTATATTTATATCCTAAACTAATTATATCATAATCCCAAGGTTTTTTTTCTTTTGAAAATCTTCTAAGAGTATCTTTATCCATTCCAACCCATCTCAAATTTCTAATTTTGTCTATTACTTCACCCTCCTTGTTTGTAGTTATCATCCCGCCATCCCCTGTAGTCATATTTTTTTTAGCTTCAAAACTAAAACATGTAAAATCTGAATCTAAACTTCCTATTTTTTTATTTTTATATTCTGCTCCAGCACAATTAGCAGCATCCTCTATTATAGAGATATTATTTTTTCTTGCTATCTTAATGATTTCATCCATATCACATACATGCCCTCCATAATGAACTGCTATAATTGCTTTGGTTTTTGGAGTAATTTTTTTTCTTAAATCATTTATATCCATTAACAGACTTTCTTTATCAACATCCACCAGTATTGGTTTAGCTCCGCAAAAAAGAACAGCATGGCCTGTTGAAGCAAAAGTTATTGATGATATTAAAACCTCATCTCCTTCTTTTACTCCTGAAGCAATAAGTGATAAGTGTAATGCTGCAGTGCAGGAATTCAAAGAAACAGCATTTTTTGCTCCTACATAATTTTTAAAATCTTCTTCAAATTTCTTTGTCTTTGGTCCTAATCCTATCCAATGAGAGTCAAAACTATCTTTTACTTCCTTTAATTCCTCATCTCCTAAAGTTGGTTTAAATATTGGTATTTTCATTTTCTAAAATATTCCTTGAATTTGGATGTTATATATTTTATCATTTCTTCTGTAATTCCTTGGTGTATACCTATCCAAAAACAATCTTTCGTAAGTTTATCTGTGTATATAAGTTCTTTATGTTTAGAATAAACTATATTTTTATAAGCTGGCTGATGGAGAATGTTTCCTGCAAATAATAGTCTAGTTCCTATTTTATTTTTATTTAAAAACTTTATTAAATCCTGTCTTTTTATTTTTGGATTGTTAATAATTATAGGGAAACCAAAGAAAATAGGATCTGCTTTTTCATTAATCTCTGGTATTTCTAGATTATTAAATTGTGAAAATTCTTCTTTGTATATTTTAAAATTTCTTTTTCTTATATCATTAAATTTATCTAATTTTTTTAATTGTTCAACACCCATTGCAGTTTGTAATTCTAGTGGCTTTAAATTGTAACCTATTTGGGAATATACATATCTATGGTCGTAAGGAATATTATTTATTTTGTAGTCGAATCTTTTACCACATGCACCAAGATGATTATTTTGATCTGTTTTACAAAAACATTCTCTTCCCCAATCTCTTAAACTTCTTATAATCTTTAATAATTCTTCATCATTTGTTGATATTGCTCCTCCCTCACCCATAGTTATAGCATGAGCAGGATAAAAGCTAAATGTTGAAGCTGTCCCCCAAGACCCACATATTTTATTATCAAATTTAGATCCAATTGAATCACTACAATCTTCTATTACAAAAAGATTATTTTTCTTTGCTATTTCCATTATTTCATCTATTTTAGCTGGATTTCCTAAAGTATGTGCAAATAAAATTCCTTTTGTATTTTCATTTATTGCAGACTGTATTAATTCTGGTGTTATATTTAATGTTTTATCAACATCCACTAAATTTGGTTTAAATCCAAGTTGGATAATAGGATTAAAAGTTGTTGGAAATGTACAAGCAGGAGTGATTATTTCTCCAGAATTTAAATTTAATTTATTTTTTATACCATTTAATGCCAATAGATTTGCAGAAGAACCAGAATTTGTAACAATTGAATATTTTGTTTTAATATATTCTGCAAATTTAGACTCAAATTCCTCACTTTTTTTAGCTAAACCAAACCACCCATCTAATAGTGAACTAATTACTGCATTCAACTCTTTATCATCATAAACTGCCAGCCCTGTTAGAATTGGCGTTTCATTTGGGATAAATTTATCTACTTTTTTGTCAGTAAATTCCTTAATAAGCCCATAAATTTTGTTTTTTATTTCTTCTGTCATATATACCACAGCTAAATTTTAAAGTTTAATAAGAGTTTATAAAAATTTCTATTCAGTTTAGTAAGGTTTAAATAGGAGTTTTTAAAAAAATCTAGATATGATAGGTTTATTGAGAAATATAATTTCTTCAAAATTAGGATTTCCAAGGGCTATAAGTGGTATTTTTTGGGTAACTAATAGATGTAATTCCAAATGTGTTATGTGTGGCATCTGGAAAAGAAAAGAAAAAGAAGATATGAATATTGAGAGGTTTAATGAAATATTTTCTAAAAGTAAAATCCTTAAAAATTTAAATACTATAACTATTACAGGTGGGGAACCTTTTTTAAGAGATGACTTGGATAAATTTATAGAAGTTATTACTAAACATTCTAAGCCTATACAAATTAGATTTTCTACAAATGGTTTTTTAACTGAAAATATCTTGAAATTTATGGAACATGCTTTAAAAAAATATAAATCTAATAAATTTAGTATAAAAATTTCAATGGATGGTGTTGGGAAAGAACATGATAAAATGAGGGGAATTCCTGGAGCTTTTGATAAAGTTTTACAAACAATAAAAGAGTTGAGTAAACTTAAAGAAAAATATAAAAAAAGGTTGGGACTGGGACTTAGTTATACTGCAACTTCAAATAATCTTGAAGAAATACACAAAGTTAAGGACTTAGCATTACAACACGGTTGGGAATTTTTTTATAAACCTTATATGAAAGCAAAATTATTAGATAATTTAGAAAATTTGGATGATGAACTTTCTATTAAACCAACACAAATTGATAAGGTAATTCAATTTAATAAAAGTTTGTTTAAAACTATAAAAAAACAAAAAATATTAGATAGAATTATTAATAAACAATATTACAAATTATTAACAAAGTACATAAAAAATCCGAGAAAATTAATTAAATGCTATGCTGGAACAGCTTCTTTTAATATTATGCCTACAGGGGAGGTAATGCCTTGTTTAAATCTGAATATGTCTATGGGAAATATTAATGAAAAAGATTTTGATGAAATATGGTTCAGTAAAGAAGCTAAAAAAATTAGGAATTTTACTAAAAAATCTAATTGTTATTGTATGAATTATTGTAATACTGCATTATCAATTATTGTAGATAAATTCCCTTTTTATTAATTCTTAATTAAGCTTGATTTCATAAGATATAAAAAACCTTTAATTAAATTAGTAATATCTGAAGGTGATTTAATTCTTTTTACAAATCCAAAGATAATTCTTGGTCTTAAATAAAACATAAGATTAGCTCTTCTTTGTAATTTTTTTATTTCTTTAGGGTCTCTTCCTTCTGGATAATATAAGGGATTATAATCAGTGTAACCCCCCATTAAACTTAATTTAGTCCAATCTATATTATTTGGATTAATTTTTCCTTCTTTAACTG
>CBFDDQ010000003.1:0-32692 GCA_965603615.1 Candidatus Woesearchaeota archaeon | reverse complement strand
AAAGAACCTGTTTTAAATATAAAACTGCTAGTGACATATGTCAGTAGGCTACACAATTTGATTTTAATTAGTTAAATTTATAAACTATTAATTTCTTTGAAAAGTAAAATGAATGAAGAATTAGAAAAAATTATTGATGCTGCAAGAATATCTGCTAAGATACATGGTGAACATAGTGAGCAATATGTAAACCTTGATATGTTTAAGGAACTAATTTATACAAGAAAAGCAACACCTATATCTATTAATTCACCTCAAGTTGGCGGGAAAAATGTTCATAAAGCTCTTTATGAAGGTATACTTTTTATTTCAACAAGCAGTGAAGAGTTAGAGATGCTTTAGTTACAAAAACTCTTTGAATAAATATTTGATTTGTTTTTGGAAAGATTTATATTTAATTTTTTATTATTTAATCTATGGTAGTCTTTGATTACAGAAGGAAAATTTGGGATGAAGTTTTTGATTTTATTAAAACTGTTAAAGGGAGAACTTTGGATGTTGGGTGCGGTAATGGTGATGTTACTAAATTATTGAAGAATGCAGTTGGTGTTGATATTTCTGAGGGATTGCTTGAGAAAGCCAGAGAGAAAAGTGATAATGAGTTTATCAAAGCTAAATGTGAGGAGCTGCCTTTTGATGATGAAGAATTTGATAATGTTTTATTAATTGCTGTTCTGCATAATTTGAAGAAAGGTTCCATGGAGAAATGTTTGGGAGAGATTTTTAGAGTTTTGAAGAAAAGGGGAAGATTATTTTTGAGTGTGTGGTGCAAAGGTAAAGGTATTAAGTATGTGAAGTGGGGTAAAGAGAAAAGATATTATTATTTTTTTAAAGAGAAAGAGCTGAAAGATTTAATTGAGAAGACTGGTTTTAAGATTAAGAAGTTTATTAAGAATAATAATTATTTTGTTGAATGTGTGAAATAAAAAGATTTAAAAGGTTTTTGTCTTTTTTATTTTGGATGGTTAGATATAAACAACTTTTACTTTTTGAAACTGAAATAGATAGAAATAATATGCCTTGTTCTGTTTTACCTCTTGAAGGATTAGAAGGATCAATTGCTGAGGATTTGAAATTAATTTCTGGAAATTATAATTCTTTTAGTGAGTTAAGAGAGAGATTTAATCTATATGATTATCATTATCAATTTGAAGAGATTGATAATTCTGAGATTACAGAAGTTGTATTAGATGTTTTGTATGAGATTAATCAAGGTTTTGGTTTAGATTCTGACCCTACAGAATTTAAAGAGAGAGATATAGATGAAATAAGTAAAAGGTTAAATGATTTAGGTATTAAACATTTTAGAAACTCTTATAGATTGTGCTTGAGATTTGATGGTATTTATTTTTGTTATGATAATCTAGATTCTGAAGAGGGGTTAGAATGGGTAAAATTTGCAGGAGTTTGTTATAATTAAAAAGGGCCCGCTGGGACTTTCATAAAGCCACTAAAGTGAACTTATTTTGAACCCAGATAACCCGCTCTGCAGGCGGGGGCATTTACCGGATTGTGCTACGGACCCTTTATAGTAATAAGGATTAATTTTGCTTTTTAAAACTTTTTGCCTTTGTTTTGCTGTGATTCTTGGTATATAATAACCTAATTTCTGCCATAATTTATGTTTAGTCATTGTATTGATATTGCTAAACCCTATTTCATTAATCCATTTATTTAACATCTCTTCACCACTCAAATATACTTTAAAGTTATTATATTTAGTCTTCATAATTTGTATTCTATAATTTCTTTTCTTTAATATTTCAAAGATTTGATATGCTAATCTTCTACTAGAAGTTCTTATTTCTAACCTTGGATAGGAAGGATACTTTATTACCTTGCTTTTTGAAAAATATAATGACCCATCTGATTCAAATATCCCTTTTAATATGTATTTAGAATAGTTCCAATTTAAAAATTTATTAGGGATTATTACCTTAAAAGCTTTATCACTACCATAAGTAAGTTCTAATTTATTTATAAGATACTCCATGAACTTTTTATAATCTATATATAACACCAAAGAGTTTCCTTTATGTACTCCTCTTACTATTACTTTTCTTTTTCTTATCTTAGGTCTTCTATTAGTAATTTTAAATATTACATTTGAAATTTTTTTAAAATATTTTTTGTCTTCTTTAACATCCCCTGAAATAGTTAAACGATAAATTCTTTTATCAGTATTATATGCAATATGTCCATCCCCAATTATTAGACCTATCAATTCAGCTAATTCTGGAGTTATTTTCATATATTAAAATAAGATAAATTTGCTTTATATATCTGGCGTGGGTGTCTGCCAAGTGTGCCAGTTTACTGTAAAATATATATTAGAGTATATTAAAAAAAAAGCGGACCCGATCGGATTTGAACCGACGACTTCTAGCTCTCTTCGCAGGATAGAAGGTTTGCCCTTATTGTCTAGCACTCTATCCAAACTGAGTTACGGGTCCTTAAGCTATATAAAACTAATGTTTATTTTTAAAGATTGTTATAGAAACATTTAAATAGGAGTTATCACTAATAATGATAATACTATCACAAAAAGAGATACAATGAGACTTGAGTTAAAAGTAATAGATTTGATGTGTAGAAACCTAGAAAATGGGTTTACAATAAATCAAATAGCTAAAACTCTGAATGAAACTTATTCTTTTGTAAATAGAATTGTAAATAGATTAATAAAAGATGATGTTATAATAACAAAGAAAGTTGGAAATGCTTTTCTTTGTTCTTTAAATTTAAAAAATAATAAAACAATTGCTTTAATACATTTAAATGAGGTTAATAGAAAAGAAGAATTTTATGGAAAAGATAAAAAGATAAAACTTATTTTAGAAAATTTTGTAGAAAAGTTAAAATTAATTTTTAAAAATAATTTAGTTTTTGCTGTTGTTTTTGGTTCTTATGCTAAGGGTGTAGCAACAAAAGAAAGTGATATAGATATTTTAGTTGTATGTAAGAAGAAGTTAGAAATAACTAAATTAGTAAGAGAAATTTATGCTAAGTATGGCAAGGAAATAGTTCCTGTTTTAATGAGTGAATCAGAATTTAAAAAACAAAAAGATAAACCAATAATAAGAGAAATAATAAAAGACCATTATACTTTGGATGGTTTTGAAAACTTTGTAGGATTTGTGTATAAAAATGAAAGCTAAGAATATAATTTTAAAAGCATTAAAGAGAAATAAAAGAAGACTTAGAATAATTAATCCTAATAATAATTTAAGTGGTGGGCATATTAAGAAAGCTGATCATAATCTTGTTGTAATGACAGATATTAGTGAGAAAGGACATGAGGATTGGGTGGTTATTGTTGCTTATTATGCAATGTATCATTCTACTTTAGCAGTTTTGTCAAAAATAGGATTGGATAGCAAAGATCATGCTACGACAGCATCTATTTTAGAATACTTTTTTGGAGAGCAAATAGATAAAGATTTATTGAAAAAATTTAATAATTTAAAAGATAAAAAGGATAAATTAGAATTACTTGAAGAAAAATATATTGATTATTTATGGAAGATTAAAGGAAGCAGAGAGACTGTTCAGTATGGGATTTCAATAAATTATAAAGAAACAGATGAAGTTATGAAAAATGCTAGAGAGTTTGTGAGTAAGATAAAATTGTTGCTGGAAGATATTAATGAAGGAATGGTTTTTATTATACATAAAGAAATAAAAGAATTAATTCAAACCTTTAGAGAAATAACTAAGCCTTTAAAACAGGCAGCTAAAAAATTTGGTTTGAAAGAAAGTGATGTATCTGATATAATTCAAAAATTTAGGAAAAGTAAAAAAATCCGTTAAATTAATAAACTATATTCCTGTTTTTATTAATATGAAAGCTGAGGAATTGAAGAAGAAATATTTAGATTTTTTTAAGAGGAAGAAGCATAAAATAATTCCTGGCAGTTCTTTAATACCACAGAATGATCCTAGTGTTTTATTTACTACAGCTGGCATGCATCCATTGGTTCCTTTTTTATTAGGTGAAAAACATCCTTCTGGAAAAAGATTAGCAAATGTTCAGAACTGCATAAGAACTGGTGATATAGATGAGGTTGGTGATGATGTTCATTTAAGTTTTTTTGAGATGCTTGGTAATTGGTCATTGGGTGATTATTTTAAGAAGGAAGCAATTGAGATGAGTTTTGAGTTTTTGGTTAAAGTTCTAGAAATACCAATTGAGAGATTAGGGATTACTGTATTTGGCGGTGATAATAAAGTAAAACAAATCCCAAAAGATGATGAATCAGCTGGGATTTGGGAGAAATTAGGTATTCCAAAAGAAAGGATAATTTTTCTTAAAGGCGGTGTTTTAGAGAGTAATAATAACTGGTGGGGTCCTGCTGGAAAAACTGGTCCTTGCGGTCCGTGCACTGAGATGTTTTATTATGTTGGTAAAAAAACACCTGAAAAATTTAATGTTAAGGATGAAAAATGGGTTGAAATATGGAATGATGTTTTCATGGAGTATAATAAGACTGAAAATGGAAAATATGTTAAATTAAAGCAGAAAAATGTGGATACAGGTATGGGTGTGGAGAGAACTGCAGCTGTTTTGCAGGGAAAAGAGAGTGTTTTTGAGACTGAGAGCTTTGAACCTGTGATTGAGGAGATAAGGGAAATATCTACCAAGGGAAATGTAAAAGCTGAGAGGATAATTGCTGATCATTTGAGAGCTGCCTGCTTTATTTTGGAAGAGGGTTTGGTTCCTTCAAATCTTGACCAGGGTTATGTTTTGAGGAGATTTATCAGAAGAAGTGTGAGATATGGGAGAGCTTTAGGCATAGATGGAAAGTTTGTTTCTGAAGTTGCTGATGTTATAATTAATGTATATAAATTTAAGAATAAGAGGATTATTTTGGAAGAGTTAGATAAGGAAGAGGATAAATTTTTGAGAACTTTGGAAAAAGGTTTGAAGCAGTTTGACAAGTTAGCTAGAAACAAGAAAATTTCTGGCAAGGATGCATTTATTTTATTCAGCTCTTATGGTTTTCCAATGGAGATGACTAAGGAGTTAGCTAATGAGAAAAAAATAAAAGTAGATGAGAAAGGCTATGAGAAAGAGTATGTGAGACATCAGGAATTAAGTAGAGAAAGTATGAAAGGAAGGTTTAAGTCAGGATTGGTTGATGGTTCTGTTGAGACTGCAAAATTACATACAGCTACACATTTACTTCATGGTGCTTTAAGAAAAGTTTTGGGTGAGCATGTTTTCCAGAGAGGTTCTAATATAACATCTGAGAGATTGAGATTTGATTTTTCACATGACAAAAAGTTGAGTGATGATGAGATTAAGAAGGTTGAGAATTTGGTTAATTTGGAGATTAAGAAAGCTATTGATGTTGAGAGGGGTGAGATGAAAACTACAGAAGCTTTGAAGAAAGGTTTTGTTGGTGTGTTTGGCGGTCGTTATGGTGCTAAGGTTTCTGTTTATTCTATTGGTAAATTTGATAAGGAGATTTGTGCTGGACCTCATGTTGAAAATACTAAGAAGCTTGGAAAGTTTAAAATTATAAAAGAAGAAAGTGTTGCTGCTGGTGTTAGAAGGATAAAGGCTGTTCTTGAATGACAATTCTGTGAGTAACAATTCTAAAAGATTAATTTATTGGGGGGAGAATTGGGTTTGATGATTAGATAGAAAACTTTATATATCTGGATGTTATCTATATAGATACTAATTAGATACAAAATGGTTAAAGAAGAGAATATAAACATTAAATTAACAAAAGAACAAAAAGAGATTCTAAAAAGTCTAAAAGGAGAGATGGGAGATTCTGAAGCAGAAGTTATAAGGAATATCTTTACATCTTGGTTGTCAGAAAAAGGAATAGTATCAGAAATCATTAAAAGGAGATTATTTAACAATAGATAAAATGGCAAAAGAAAGGATTTTAGTTGAAGTTAAATCAGAAATTTTAGAGTGGGCTATTAAAAGTGCTGGATTTGAATATAAAGAAATCTCAAAAAAAATAAGTGAAAAAGAGAATATAATAGAAGAATGGATAAAAGGAAAGAAAAAACCAACATTAAAACAATTAGAAAAATTATCTTCTGTTGTTAAAAGACCTTTAGCATCATTTTTTTTATCAGAAACACCAAAAGAGAAACCTTTACCAAAAGATTTTCGTATGTTACCTAAAAAAGAAGGTTTGTTTGATAAAAAAACCATTTTTGCTATAAGAAAAGCAAGAAGTTTACAAGAAACAAGTAAAGAATTATCAATTTATATGAATGAAGAAATAAAAAGTAAAATCAAAAAGTTTTCTTTAACTGAAATTCCCGAAAAAGTGGCAAAGAAATATAGAGATTATTTTGGATTAACAGAAAGTATACAATTAAAATTTAAAAGTTATTATGAATTTTATAATTATTTAAGACAAAAATTAGAAGAACTCAATGTATTTCCATTTCAAATTTCTATGCCTTTAGATGATGCTAGAGGATTTGCTCTTTCTGATGAGGAACCATCAGTAGTAATAGTAAACTCAAAAGATATTATTGAAGCAAGAATCTTTACTCTAATGCACGAATTTGGACATATCTTGTTGGGAAAAACTGGAATAGATATTCCTGAATTTAAATCTGAAAACAATGTAGAAAAATGGTGTAATGAATTTTCATCAGATTTTTTATTACCTAGAGAGATTGCAAAAAAATTATTTGAAAAAAATAAAACAAT
This sequence comes from Candidatus Woesearchaeota archaeon, assembly GCA_965603615.1. Lineage (GTDB taxonomy): Archaea > Nanobdellota > Nanobdellia > SCGC-AAA011-G17 > JACPIM01 > CBFCXS01. The sequence goes on along the minus strand of CBFDDQ010000003.1, from coordinate 26,004 downwards.
TTTAACAGAAAGAAAGACTCTTAATTCTTTATCAAGAAAATATAATGTTAGCAAATCTATGCTATTATATAACATGGTTAAACTTGGCTTTATTAATTGGAATAAATTTAGTGAGGTTCTAAATAGATATAAAATTATTATAGAAGAACAGATTTCAATGAGTATACCTATTGAGAGGAAAAGATTATCAGAAATGGGTAATAAATTTATTTCTTTAGTTGCTGAAAATTTAGATAAAAAAAATATAACTTATAGTGATGCACTTGGTTATTTATCTGTTAAATCAGGAAAATTAGACAAAATTTTAAGTAAGGCAAAAATATGAAACCCAAAAATTTTTACATTATAGATGCATCTTCTTTAATTGAATTAGAAAGGCATAATCCAATTGATGTTTATCCAAGTGTATGGTCTGGTTTGGATTTGTTAATACGAAAAAGTTATCTAATTTCTCATAAAGAAGTTTATAAAGAAATAAAAAAGAAAAATAGCAAACTTTACAATTGGGCAAAGAAACAAAAAGATTTTTTTAAAGATATAACAAAGGACCAAATAAAAATAATTAAAGAGATACTTGCTAAATATCCTTCTATAGTTAAAATTAATGGACAGAATAGTGCTGATGCTTTTATTATAGCTTTAGCTATAGAAATAACAATGAGTAAACAGAAAACTTTACTTCCAGTTAAAAAAGTTGTAGTAACTGAAGAAAAATTAAGAGGAAATAAAGTTAGAATACCTTTTATATGTCAAAATTATAATATAGAATGTATTGATGTTATAGAAATGTTTAGAACTGAGGGACTAAAATTTTAATTTTGTTTTTTAGGTGGTGAAAGTATTAATGAGTCTGGGAAAAATAAATATACAAGAAGAGCAAAAAAGATTGGTTTTAGCTAGGTTGAAAACAATAAACCCTGCTGCCAAAATAATGTTAGGTATGAAAAAAAGAGTTTCTGTAAAAGAATTAATTAATCATGTAAAAAAAGAAGATGATTTTGGCAAAAAAATTATACATGCACAGATTAATATGTTAAGAGTGTTGACAGGCTCTGTTTAAAATGGTCAAACAATTTCTCATAACTAGACCTCAACATGATAAAGAAACTGCTTATTTATATTCATTTTCAAAAGCAATTGTTCAGATTGTGAAAGAAGATAAAAAATTAATAAAACAATATGGAACAAGTGAAGATTATTTTGGTGATGCTCCTTCAATTGGTCTTGCTCTTTCTTGGAATTTATTGTCTCTTGATATAGAAGGAGACCCTAAAGCTTCGTTTTAATTTTTATTAGAATTTTTCTCAAATCTTTGATTTGTTAAATCTTAATATTTTCTATTTTAGATTTCAAAGATTCAAGTTCTATTTCTAATTCTGTTTTTGTTATTGGCTCTTCAAATTCCTGCTCTATTTCTTCAACTGTTTTTTCTGCAATTTTTTGTTTTATTTCCTCTTCTGGCAGTGATAATTTTTTTGTGATTTCTCTTGGCAGTTCCTTGAATTCAAGATCATGAAGTGAAGAAGATATATTTGAAATTTCTTTTTTAAATTTGTCAATCAGAATTGTTTTTTCTTTGTTTTCTTTTTTATATTCTTTGAATCTTCTCATAAGTTCTGATGCTCTTAAAGCTGTTTCTAGGATTTCCTTTCTTAGATTAAGACCATTTTCTAATCTTACATGTACAGAACTTGATATTTTTACCATATTTATACCTCAAAAAGATTTCTGTCTATAGCCATTAATCTGTCTTTAATTGTTGTAATCTCTGATTCCCATCTTGCTATTTCATCTGATTCCCTAATCTTAATTGCATTTAGTTTTGCTAGTGTGTTTTCTGCTTCTGATAATTTTTGCTTGATTTCATTTAAAGAACTAATAGCTGCTTTGTATTTATCTATTTTAACAAACAAAGGCTGTGGACCTGGTGATGATGGAATAGCAGGAGCTATTTCCCGAGGATAAATAGGTCTTTGACGAGGCATTTCTGGCCTTCTCATTGGTATATTCAATTCTTCTGGTTCTATTTCTGGTATTTTTACTCTGAAAGATTCTGGAGTTGGCACTTGTGATCTGTACTCAGGAAAAGAAGGTTTTTCAGGTAGTTTTGGAAATTCCGGTACTTTTTTCTTTTTTGAAAATAATCCCATAGGAATAACAGTCTTTTGTGGTTTAATAAAGCTTTTTTATTATTTGGAAATAGTAAAAAGAAATGTTTTTATATTAAGAGAGTTTAGTTTTTAAACAGATGATATCTTTAAACAAGCTAATTTATGATTTTGTAGACAAATTATCTGACAAGGATATTACTCCTTTAATTGATTTATTATGGAATAAAGAAAATGTTAGTGAATTTAAACTTGCTGATAAATTAGAAACTACTGTAAATTTAGTGAGAAATATGCTGTACAAACTGCACTCTAAAGGTTTAGTCTGGTTTATAAGAAAAAAAGACAAGAGAAAAGGGTGGTATATTTATTATTGGACTTTTGATTTGAAGAAAGCTTTGGAGCTTTTAATTATTATAAAAGGAGAGAGAATCAAATTATTGGAAGTTAAATTAAATCAGAGGCAGATTGATGAATATTTTAGCTGCCCTAATAAGTGTGTTACATTCAAATATTCAACTGCAATGGAGTATGATTTTAAATGTCCTGAATGTGGAAATATTTTGAAAAGATTAGATGTTAGAAAACAAATTGCTCAGATTAAAAAAGAGATTAAAATTTTATATAGGGAAGTTGAAGACAGCAAGATATATTTGAGAGAAGAAATTGATAAAATCGAGAAGAAAAAAATAAGGGCTGAGAAGAGAGCTTTGAAAAAAAGAACTAAGAAAGTTAAAAGGAAAGGAAAGAAAAGAGGAAGAAAAAAGAAAATTAAGAAGAAAATTAAAAAGAAGGGAAAGAAGAAAGTTAAGAAGAAAGGAAGAAAAAAGAAAATTAAAAAGAGAAAAATTAAGAAGAAAACTAAAAGAAAGAGGAGATAGTTCTATACAAACCAAAGAAAACTTTTGATCCATCTAGAGGTGGTATTGGGAGCATGTTAAATATAAAAAGTAATAAATTTATTTGTTTTGTCATATAAAGTGCTACTGCTTGTGTTCTTGTTAAGTGTTTAGCTCTTGTTAAAATCAGGTGTGCTATTATTAATAAAATTAAGTTTGCTGCTGGTCCTGCAAATGCTATGATTGCTCCTGTTCCAGTGTATAAAGAGCTTGATGATATTTGTACATAACCTGGTGCTATGATCAAGAAAGGTGAGTGTATTAGTTTTAGGAAAAAAGCTAGTCCTAGACCTCCCCAAAATATTTTGAATGTTGCTGTTAGTCCAAATGCCATAGCTACAAATTTGTGCGCTAGTTCGTGGAGGACTACAGCTGGTGCTGCTATTAAAATTGAGAACTTGAAGTCTTCCCAGTCAAATCCTGCTTTTTTATAATGTAATTCAAAACCATCTCTTGGTTTTTTTATGAAACCTGTGAAAATGTATCCAATTACTCCTGTTAGGATAATTAGGTTTATTATTTCTGTGAAAGATGTGAATGCCATGAATTAAATTATTGAGGAGGTATTTATAAAAGTTGTGCAAAATTTATTTTATGAATTTAATAGAGGGGATTTTGGTTAGAAAGGATAAAAAAAATAAATGCCAGTGCTCCCGAAAGAGCACTAGCAAGACTAAGTGAGGGCAAATATAATTTAAGGGGGGTTAATTTGCCCTTGAGCATAAATTAAAATTTTGGGGATATCATGTCAATCCCCAATTCTTCGCTTATCTCTAATGCTTGAGCTGAAGCTGTTTTGTGCTTTGTTTTACCTAGTATGTATGGTGAGTTTACTCCTGTAACAATTGTCATTACCCTTAACTTTCCATTCATTGATGGGTCGATACGAGCACCCCAGATTACATTTGCATCTGCATCCAGAGATTGTGTTACTATATCTCCTGCTTTTGAGACTTCATCAAGAGTTAAGTCATCACCACCAGATATATGAATTAATGCTCCAGCAGCTCCTTCATAACTTACATCTAGCAATGGATTTGTTAATGCTCTTTTTACTGCTTCGTCTACTCTTGTTTCTGAGTCTGATTCTCCTATACCAATAACTGATACATCTCCGTTAGACATAATTGCTTTAACATCTGCATAGTCTAAATTTACAAGACTAGGAATTGCTATAATTTCCACTATACCTTTAATCATTGTTGAAATTAATTCATTTGCTACTGCAAATGCTTGTTGTATTGGAAGATTACCTGCAATTTGCACTAACCTATTATTATCAATTACAATAACAGTGTCAGAAACTTCTCTTAATTGCTGCAGACCAAATTCAGCTTTGTCCACTCTAGCTCTTTCAATATCAAATGGCATTGTAACTGTGCCTATAACTATAGCTCCAGATTCTTTTGCTAGTCTAGCTATAATTGGACTTGAGCCAGTACCTGTTCCTCCTCCCATTCCTGAACAAATAAATACCATGTCAGCTTTTGTTAATGAATTTTTAATATCGTGCATTGATTCTTTAGCTGCTTCAGCTCCTCTGTCTGGAAAACCTCCACAACCTAGACCATTAGTTAATTCTTTTCCGATAAGAAGTTTTTCATCAGCTGAAGTTATGTCTAAGTGTTGTTTGTCTGTATTACATGCTATGATCTTAGCTCCTGTAATACCTTTTTTATGAAGCCAAGAAACCATGTTTGAGCCTGCTCCTCCTGCTCCTACTACATAGATATTAGCTTTGCCCACATTAGTAAATTCTTGGTTTTGAGAATTTTGCATTGCGTTTTGTATTAATTCTTCCATTTTTTTTGTCTCCCCCGTTTTTTTTTGAATATAATTTATATACTACAAAACAACAATCTTTATATTGTAGTTTTGTTTATATATATTTTAGAAATAATAAATTTAATGATTAATGATTTAAATTTAAGATATTTCAGAATAAGTTGTCGAAAACTTAGATGCTATTTTGATTTTAAGTACCAATTAAAATCAAATGTTGTGCCTCTAATTTTTTAATTTTAGTTAATTCTATTTTTATTTATATTGAATTTAATATATAAATGTTTATTAACTGTAATATATATATTGCAGAATATAAATTATTATTATATTGGTTAAGTTTTAATTAAAACTATGGTAAAAAAGAGTTTTTCTTCTGGGGATTTGGTAAAAATCACGACGGCAAGTGATGAGTTTGTTGGAAATATTATGCCTGGCAGTGATAGTGAAAAAATTGTCTTAAAATTGGAGAATGGATATAATGTTGGAATTGATAAAAAGAAAATAAAAAAAGTTTTAGTTGTAAAAAAGTTTGTAAAAGGTATGAAAAAAAGAGTGAAAGTTTCTAAGAAAAAAGAATTGAAGAATGTGAGTATTTTGCATACAGGCGGGACTATTGCTTCAAAAGTTGATTATAAAACTGGAGCTGTAAGTGCTTCATTTAAAGCTGAAGATTTAATTGAAATGTTTCCTGAGTTAAGTGAGATTGCAAATGTTGATTCTCGGTTAATAAGAAATATGTGGAGTGATGATTTGAGGTTTAAACATTTTAGTTTGATAGCTAAGGAGATTGCTAAAGAAGCTAAGCAAAAGAATGGTGTGATAATTGGTATGGGTACTGATAATTTATCAGTTGCTGCCTGTGCTTTGAGTTTTATTTTGGAGAACATTAATATTCCTGTTATATTAGTTGGTGCTCAGAGAAGTTCAGATAGAGGTTCTTCAGATGCTGGGATGAATCTGATTTGTGCTGCTGAGTTTATCAGGCAGAGTAATTTTGTTGGTGTTGGTATTTGTATGCATGATAAGACAGATGATAATGATTGTGCAATTCTAAATCCCTGCAAGACCAGAAAATTACATACTTCCAGGAGAGATGCTTTTAAGAGTGTAAATGATGATGTGTATGCTCGTGTGAATTTTACTTCCAGAAAGGTTACTAAAGTTAGTGATTTTGCTACAAAAGATAAAAGAAGGAAGCTTAAATTAAGAGATAAATTTGAAGAGAAGGTTGGTTTGCTGAAAATACATGTTAATATGGATGCTAAGCAGTTAGAGTTTTATAAGAATTATAAAGGTTTAGTTATAGAAGGAACTGGGTTAGGGCATATGCCTCTGGATAAGATTGATAATTTAACTGATGAACATTTGAAGATTCGCAAAGCTTTGGAGAAGCTTTGTAAGAAAATGCCAGTTGTTATGTGCTCTGGCTGCTTGTTTGGCAGAGTTAATATGAATGTTTATTCCAAGGGAAAGGATTTGCAAAGTTTAGGTGTTGTTTCTGGCGAGGATATGTTAAGTGAAAGTGCATTTGTGAAATTGAGCTGGTTACTTGCTAATGAGAAGAAAAATGTAAAAGAGCTGATTAATGTTAATTTAAGAGGGGAGATAAATAAGAGGATAAATTTGGGGCATTATTTGTGGTAAATGAAAAATCTTGGTTTTAAAGCTGGTTTGGAAATTCATCAGCAAATTGAAGGAAGAAAATTATTTTGTGATTGTCCTAGCTTGGTTAATGATCCTAGTGAAGCTAGTTTTAGATTTAAAAGAAAATTAAGGGCTGTGGCTGGTGAGGAAGGGAGAAAAGATGTAGCTGCTGAGTATGAACATGCTAAGAAGAAAATGTATATTTATGAGGCTTGCAAGACAAGCAGCTGTAATGTTGAATATGATGAAGAGCCTCCGCGTTCTATATCTGAATTTGCTCTGGATACTGCTTTGATTGTTTGTAATTTGCTGAATGCTAAATTAGTTGATGAGGTTCAAGTTATGAGAAAAGCTGTAATTGATGGTTCTAATGTTTCTGGATTTCAGAGAACTTCTTTGATTGGCTATGATGGCTATATTGAAACTTCTAAAGGAAGAGTTGGAATTGACGGCATATTTTTAGAGGAGGAGGCTGCCAAAAAGATTAGAGAGAAGAAAGATAAAGTTATTTATAAACTTGATAGGTTGGGTGTTCCTTTACTTGAGATAGCTACTAAGCCAGATATAAAAGATGGCGAGCATGCTCAAGAGGCTGCTGGAATTATTGGGATGATTCTTAGAAGTACTGGCAGAGTTAAAAGAGGTATTGGTTCAATAAGACAGGATATTAATTTAAGTATTAGAAATGGGAACAGGGTTGAATTAAAAGGTTTTCAGGATTTGAGAAGTATACCAAAAGTAGTTGGTTTGGAAGTTAAGAGACAGCTTTCAAGAGGTGATAAGGTTGAAAGTGAGGTACGTAAAGTTGAGGGTAATTTTACTACATCTTATTTGAGACCTATGCCTGGAAAAGCTCGTCTTTATCCTGAGACTGATATTGAGCCTATTAGGATTGATAAGAACAGATTGAAATTATTAGAGATACCAGAATTGATAACTGATAGAGCTGCTAATTTTGAGAGGAAGTATGGGTTGAATGCTAAACTTGCTTCTGAGATTGTTAAGTTGAATATACCATTTGATTACTATGCTGAGAAGTATAAATTAGATAAAAGTTTTATTGCTAAGGTTTTGATTGAGATGCCAAAAGAACTTAAATCAAGGTTTTGTATTGATAAAAAATTAAGTAAGAAAGATTTTGAATTTGTTTTTAAAAATTTACAAGAACAAAGAATTTCTAAAGATGCTGTTCTTGAGGTTTTAGGTGATTTGGCTAAAGGTAAAGTTAATTTAGGAAAGTATAAGAAAGTTGAAGTTTCTTCAATTGAGAATGAGATTAAGAAAATTGTTGAAAAAAATAAAGATACTAGCTTTAATGCTGTGATGGGTGAGGTAATGAAGAAGTATAAAGGGAAAGTTGATGGTAAAGAGGTTGCTCGGTTGGTAGGGAAGTTTTATAAAGGTTGAAGGCTTTTTATTGATTAAATAGAGGTTAACTAAATGTCTGATGATGAATTAAAGGAAATTGATGAACTTTTGGAATTGGGAGAACAATTAAAAGAAAAAGTAAAAGCTATTCCTTCATATTAATTTTTCTTCTTTTTAACTTCTTTTAAAAAATGTGTTGTTTTATCAAGATAATCTAATAATCCTCCTTTTATGTCTTTTGAAATTTTTTCCATTGCTCTGTCACTAAAAAAGAAACCAATCATTGTTCCTAAAAATCCAACTATTATTGTTAGGAATATATCTAACTTATCTGTTGAATTTGGTTTTATTATAAAATAAAATAAAAGTATACTAAAACTGATTATGGCAAATAAAAAGAAAGTTGTTTGTATAAGTTTAATATACCCTTCTGGTTCTTTACATATTTCCCTTATTGTCTTAATTATCCATTCACATTTAATTATTAAAAATATTAAAATTATTGAAATTATAATTTCTATAAATAAAATACTCATATTATAAATTTGGAGTATATCCTTTAAATTCATTTGTTGTCTAAGAATTATATATTAAATTATAGTGTTTTTAACCCAAATCTTTATAAATAAAATGGGATTTTGTATTAATTATGAGGACTTATATTAAAGATGTAAAAAAGAGTATTGGTAAAAGTGTTAAAATTGAAGGTTTTATACATGAAATTAGAGACCAAAGTAAAGTTAAATTTATTTTAATTAGGGATGTAACAGGAATTATTCAATGTGTTATTAAACCAGTACAAAAAAAGATTTTTAATGAGATTACAAAAATACCACGAGAGAGTGTTTTAATTGTGGATGGCAATGTTAAAAAAGAGAAACAAGCTCCTGGTGGAATTGAGATCAGTATAAGTAAATATGAAGTTTTGTCTGAAGCTACTTCTCCTTTGCCAATTTCTGTTGTTGAAAAAGGAAAAGAGGTAGTTTCTCTTCCAAAGAAATTAGATTGGAGATGGCTTGAATTAAGAAAACCTAAAAATTTGTTAATATTTAAAATATGGACCTTTATGGAAAAAGCAATGAGAGAATGGTGGGATAAAAATGAATTTATACAAATTTATAGCCCTAAGTTTATGCCTTCTCCAAGTGAGAGTGGTGCAGAATTATTTAGTGTAAAATATTTTGGTAAAACTGCATATTTGGCTCAAAGCCCTCAATTTTATAAGCAGATGGCAATGGCTTCTGGTTTTGAAAAAATATTTGAAATAGGACCTGTGTTTAGAGCAAATCCTTCACATACTGTTAGACATGATACAGAGTTTACTATGATAGATATGGAAGTGTCTTATATTGATTCTCATGAAGATGTAATGAAGGTTGAAGAAGAATGGATTAATTATTTTCTTAAAAGAATTAAAGAAGAATATGGAAAAGAAATTAAAGATGTTTTTGGTAGTGATGTTATTATTCCTAAACTTCCATTTCCTAGGTTGACTATGAGTGAAGCTCAAAAATTAGTAAGAAAACAAGGTTATAAAGGACCTAAAGATGATTTGGATGCAGATGGAGAAAAAATTTTAGCTAGTTTAATAAAGAAAAAGTTTAAACATGAATTTGTTTTTGTCACAGAGTATCCTTGGAGTGCAAGACCTTTTTATCATATGAAAAAATCAAAGGATATTACAAAGAGTTTTGATTTAATTTGGAGAGGTACAGAAGTTACTACAGGGGCACAAAGAGAACATAGGCATGATATTCTTAAGAAACAAGCCATTGATAAGAAAATTAATTTAAAGTTAATCAAGGATTATTTGAATTTCTTTAGGTATGGTTGTCCTCCTCATGGGGGTTTTGCTGTTAGTCCTACAAGGTTTTTAATGTTGATGTTAGATATAAAAAATGTTAGAGAGGTTACGTTCTTACCTAGAGATACTGGAAGATTAACTCCTTAGTAATATTTGCTACATACTGGACAATTCTTTTTCCTTGGAATAGAAATATATTCAAATTTTTCACTTAATAAAAGAGAACTAAATACCAATTGTTTATTAACTACCATATTCTTTTCATAACCAAGAAAATATTTTATAACTTCCACAGCTCCAAGCGATCCTGCTATTTGTACAGGACATACCCAAATAGGTACTGCACCGGTATGTTTAGTTCTTGTATGGTTTTTAGGGAATAAACATGCAAAACAGGCAGTCTTTTTCTTTGGTAACATAGAAAAAACATATCCATAACTAAACTGAGCACTGGCATGGACCATTGGTTTTTTAGTTTTAAGACAATATTCATTTATAAGATTCCTACCTGCAGGACTTTCACCTCCTTCAATAATAAACTCAAAACCCTCTAATAATCTATTTATATTTTTTGAGGTTATTTTCTCATTAATCCACTCTACATTAATTTTTGGATTGATCCTTATTAACAAATTTTGTGCTTGTAACCCTTTTGGTTTACCTATATCTTTTGTAGTAAACAAAGTTTGACGATTAATGTTTGATAATTCTACTTTATCAAATTCAATTATTCTAATAGTACCAATCCCTGCTGCAGCAAGAGCTATAAGAAGCGTTGACTTTACTCCTCCACTACCAACACAAGCAACAGTAGCTTTTTTTAAGAGATCCTGTCTTTTGTTTCCCCATTCTGGCATCTGTTCCTGTCTATTATATTCACTATCTTTAAAATCAAAATTTAACATTTTCTTAAAACAAAGAATAAATTAAAAAACTAAATTATCCATCACAAGCACTAAAGCCACGGATGGAATTTCCAAATACTGAACATTTATCCATTACTTCTTTTGGAACCATTTTTATTACTTCTTTTACATTCTTATTAATTTTATGTTTACCAAGTATGCCTTCAATAAGCCCGTAAAGTTTAGTTCTTTTTTCTTTGTATTTTTTCATTTTTTAAAACTCCTAATATCTTACTATCCGAATTTTATCCATCTTCTATTAATGAGTATTTCATTTATAAATGTTTTGGATAAAAAATGTATTTGTGATGTCCTGAAATAGGTATACACTATTTCATATCTCTCATATACACAGCATGAGGTGTGTACCAACTCAAACTCATGTGTGGTCTTTTATAATTATAATAATTCAAGAACTTTCTCAAACTAGTAAAATTCCATCTCTCTCTATTATGTGTACCCCAGAATCTTTCTAATTTTCCACAAGTAGTTGGCTTCCTAATAGAAGCATAAATATGCCCTACTTTTTTACTTTTCATATACTCTAAGAACCTGCATGTTTCTCCTAAATTAGCATAAAATTGTGCTCCTCTGTCTGACAATGTTTGTCTTGGATAACCATGCTTTTTAGCTCCTTTTTCAAATATTCTAATAGCTTCATCTGTTGTAGCTTCTGTTATATAATCTGCTGATGTAATAAATCTTGAATGATCATCTAACCATCCGCAAAGCCAGCAATCCAGCTTAGAAACCCAGCAGAAATCAGTCTGCCATAGGGAATTAGAGTGATTTCTTTCCCATCTAATGTAGTGATATCTTTTTCCTTTCTTTGGGTTGTGTTCTACTAAATTTGCTTTACTTAGAATTTTATGAATCTTATTGTGAGGGATGTGGATTCCTTTTAGACCAAGTATGCCTTCTATTTTTCTTACTCCAAATCCTGTTTGTTTCTTTGTTTTTAGTACTAAGTTTGTTATGTCTTTAGGGATATCTTGTTTTGGTCTTCCTACTTGTTTATCTTGCAAAGCTGATAAACCATATTTATCATAAACTTCTTTTAGAGTGTAGAATACTTTTCTTGTTACTTTTTGTGCTCTGCAAATATATGCAACAGATAGTCCTTTATTATATTGTTTAATCATCCATAATCTTTTCTGATAGTTTAACATAAATATCACCAGAAAGAAAGATATTGATTAGACAATAAAAGTGTATACTAATTATGGGACATCACAGATAAAAAAATGTATTTCAACAACTTATATTATATAAATAATAATTAGTTATACTATATTGTTTTTTAGCTCAATAACCTTTAAATATCTTATCTGTCTTTTAAATACATATGAGTTTTATATGGAAGAAAGTAGATGAGAATTTAAAGAATGAGATTAAGAAAGAGGCAAAGAAGATATTAGATAATTTTTCTGGAGCTTTAGAAGGTATAGAGGATAAGAAATTACTTTCTGGTGTTGAGAGAGATAAACAAGTTAGAGAGGAAAGTAAAATTTCTTGTGACAAAGAATTTAGAAAATTGTTTTTTGAGAATGTTCCTAAAAAAGACGGAGATTTTGTTTTAGCTGAGAAAAAGAAATGGTAAGTTTATTTATCTTTTAAATAAAGATAGACTATATAGATCAGAATTAATACTAAAAAAGCACCCCCATAACTAGTTTTAGTTATAAAATCAATAGTTATATGACCAGAGATATAACCTTCTTTAACACCAAAATTAAAGAATATAGAGACAGATAGAAGTAATATTAATACTAAATAAAGACTTTTTTACTTTCTAATTTCCATTATATAATTTTTATTAGATTTTTTAACCAATTTATATATTACTCCTCTATTTTGTTATTATTTTAATGTATATTTAGTATTTATAAACTTATGGTATCAATATCTATATCACAAAATAGATAATTTAGTAATAAATTTTAGTTAATATTGTTCTGTAATATATATTTTCCATTAAACTGGCACACTTGACAACCACCCGCGCCAGGTTTATAAAGGAATTTTTCTTAATTTATTTTATGAAAAGTAAGATATATTTACCTTCTTTATATGTTGAGAGAACCCCTATTGTAATAGATAGATTGAGAGAAATTGGGAATAAAGAATTACTTTTCTTTTCTAGGGCTAAAAGATTAATTAATTTAGATTATTTAGAACTTAATTCTTCTGAGAAATGGGATTTTTTAGATGGTCTATACTTAAGAGGTAGATCTGGTAAATCTTTAAAATTTAAAAAAGAAATTACTCCTGATATTGCTCAATTATTGGGTTTTATTTGTACTGATGGTTCTATACTCTCTACTGAGGCAACTGTTTGTTTATGTCAAAAGGATAAAAAAACTATTATACCTTATTTTGATGTAATAAATGAAGAATTTTCAACTAATCTTAGTCTGGGTTTTAATGGTAAAGAAGCTAGATTACGCTCTAATCCTTTAAGATATGTATTGCACTTTTATTATGGATTATTTCTAGGAAATAAAATCAGAACTGTAGAAGTGCCTAAGCAGATTTATAATTCTAATGATGAGAAAATATTAAGTAGGTTTATTGCTGGTGTATTTGATGGAGATGGTTATTCTCAAACTTATTATTTAAAAAATGGTTTTTTAGATCATATGAATTTTTGTATATCAATGAACTCTCATATATTTGTTAAACAATGTAGAAATATTTTAGAAAAATTAAGAATAAAATCTCATTTATTTAAAAGAAAAGATGGGAGATTGACTTTACAAACTTCTGGTTTTGAGAATTCTATTCTATTTTATAATAAAATAATTTCTTATTTACATAATCTCAAAAGAAAAAATAAATGTGAGAAAGTAATTATATCTAAAGATTTTGTAGGCAAATTAACAGTTAAATTAAACAATGATATAAAGAATTTATTTAGAGAATTAAGAACTAAAAAGAAGGATAAAGAATTGTTAGAAAAACTGAACTTTTATCCTTATGTTAACTCTTTAGGGACTATTGAATCTTGGACTTATAAATCTTATTTTGGTAAAATTAGGATGGTTTATGTATATTTTGCTTGTAAGCTTTTAAATAAAAATCCTTATCTTTATATACCAAAAGAGCATATTTCTTTATTAGAAAATGTCTACAGAAAAGATAAAACAACTATTGTGGAAAATAGAAAAAGAAGATAAAAAAATAAATGCTTTTATTGAAATAAATAAAGGAGCTAAATTTGGTAAAGGGAAATTAAATAGTTTAGTTTTTGGAGTAAAATCTGCTATTTGTGTGAAAGGAATGTTAACTACCTGCGGTTCTAAAACTTTGGAAAATTTCAGAGCTCCTTATGATGCTGATGTTATTAAGAGAATTAAAGATGAAGGCGGAGCTATAATTGGGATGACTAATCAAGATGAATTTTGTTGTGGCAGTTCTGGTGAAACTTCATATTTTAAGCCAACTAAAAATCCTGCTGCTGAAGGCAGAGTTCCTGGTGGTTCAAGTTCTGGAAGTGCTGCTGCAGTTGCTGCTGGTTATTGTGATGTTAGTTTAGGAAGTGATACTGGTGGTTCAATTAGAAATCCTGCTTCACACTGCGGTGTTATAGGTATTAAACCAAGTTATGGAAGAGTTTCTCGTTTTGGCTTAATTGATTTATCAATGAGTTTAGACCAGATTGGTGTTTTTGCCAAGAAAGTTATAGATGCTGCAAAAGTTATGAATGTAATTTCTGGTTATAGTGAGAATGATGCAACTACTTTTGATGAAAAAGTTCCTGATTATACTAAGTTTAAAAGTATTAATAAATTGAAAGTTGGGATTAGTGAGGATTTAATGAAGCTTTGCACTGATGAGAGGATAAGGCAGTTAATTGAAAATAAAATTTTTGAGCTGGAGAAAAAGTATGATTTGGAAATTGTTAAAGTTGATTTGAAGCATGTTGATTTAGCTGTGCAAACTTATTATTTACTTGTTTATGTTGAGTTTTTTTCTGGAACTAGGAAATTTGATGGCCGTAAATATGGTCTTAAGATTGAGGATGTTTGCGGTCCTGAGGTTTTTAGAAGAATTTTAGGTGGTTCAGAAATTTGTAAAGCTGAGTATAAAGGAACTTATTATAGGAAAGCTTTGAATGCTAAAGAAATTATTTGTAAAGAATTAAAAGATGCATTTAAGAAAGTTGATGTAATTTTAAGTCCTGCTGTTCCTAAGCTACCTCATAAGATTGGTGAAAATATATCTGTTGAAGAGATGTATGCTTATGATGCTTTAACTATTCCTGCTAATTTATCTGGTATATGTGCTGGTGTTATAAATGCTGGCGAAATTGATGGAATACCTGTTGGGCTGCAGGTTATGTGTGATAGTTTTAGAGAAGATACTTTATTTAGTTTTTTGAAAGGGGTTGAAGATATTGGTTAATGTGAAAATAGGATTAGAAAATCATATGTATATTTTAACTAAAGAAAAACTTTTTTGTAAATGTGGAACTAATTATCAAGATATAAAACCGAATACTAATATTTGTCCTGTTTGTTTAAGTTTGCCAGGTTCCAAGCCAATGCTACCTAACAAAGCTGCTCTGAATAAAATAATAAAATTAGCTTTGATGTTAAACTGCAAAATAAATAAAAAATTTGTATTTCAGAGAAAGCATTATGACTGGCCTGATTTACCTTCTGGTTATCAGAGAACTGTGTCTGGAAGTTATAGTTTACCTATTGGTTATGAAGGTGAGTTTTTGGGGATAAGGATTAGAGATGTACATTTAGAAGAAGATCCTGCTCGCTGGAATCCTGAGACTGGCAGAGTAGATTATAATAGATCTGGGATGTGTTTAGTTGAATTAGTTACTGAGCCTGATTTTGAATCTGCTGAGCAGGTTAGAGAGTGGCTGCATAAGTTAATTGCTATGCTTGGTTATATTGATATATTAGATACAAAAGCTGGAATTAAATCAGATGTAAATGTTGATGTGAATAATGGGGAGAAAGTTGAGGTTAAAAATATTAATTCTATCTGGAGTATTGTTCGTGCAATTGAGTATGAGACTAGAAGACAATTAGAGGAAGGTGCTGTTCAGGAAACCAGAATGTTTGATGAGAAGAGCAAGAAAACTTATTCTATGAGGAGCAAGGAGCAGGCTGAGGATTATAGGTTTATACCAGAACCTGATTTACCTGTTGTTTATATTGAGGATAATGAAATTGAAAAATTGAAAAAAGAATTACCAGAAGGACCTGATAAGAAAGCTTTGAGGTTTGTTAAGGAATTTAAGATTGACAAGAAAGATGCTGAGATTATAACAAGTGATTTTATTTTGGGAAGTTTGTTTGAGAAGGTTGCTAAAAAAGTTGATAGTAAGTTAGCTTTGAGATGGTTAAAGGAAGAATTAATTAGAGTTTTGAATTTTAATAAGTTAGGAACTACTGATTTGAAAATTGGTGAGAAGGAATTAATTGATTTGTTAAAGTTAATTGAAAGCAAGAAAATAACTGAGAATGTTGGCAAGAAGATTTTAAATGAATTAATTGTTAAGAAATTTGATGTTAATTCTTATGTTGAGAAGAAAAAATTAATTGTTGTTCAGGATGAGAGCAAGATTGAGAAAGTTTGCATGGATATTATTGGAAGTAATTCTAAAGCTATGGAAGATTATAAGGCTGGTAATGAGAAAGCTTTGCATTTCTTGGTTGGGCAGGTTATGAAAGAGACAAAAGGTGCTGCTGCTCATGACAAGGTTATGGAGATTTTAAGGAGATTGTTGAAGTGAGACCTTGTATAGATATAGTAAGAGGAAGAATTAGAAGTGAGAGAAGAATATTATTGTTTAGTATGGATGGTGTTGAGTTTATTGGTAAATATAGAATTTTTGAAAGTGGTCTTGTGAGATATGATCATATTGATGAGAGAATATCATTTATATTAGGGGATATTGAAGGTGATAAATTTATTTCTTTGGATTATGAGGTTATGAAATCTTCTGAAAAAAAAGGAGTTAAAACTTATTATCCTTGTGTATTATATTTAATAGATAAAAATCCTTTATATCTAATTAATTTTTATAAAGATCATATTTATATACCAGTTAATAAATAATTATTTCTGCTCAAGAATAATAGTTGTAGGATTTTTAAAATATTTTTTAATTACTTTTTGTATGTCTCTTTTTGTCACTTTTTTGATATTTTTAATATAAGTATTTAATCTTTTTATGTTGATTAGAGACCAGAAGGCAATCCAGTCTGCATTTTCTGAGTTTTGCTCAAGTTCTAATAAGGTTCTTCCTTCTATGAAATTAATTGCATCTTTGATTTCTTCATCTTTTAGATTTGGAAGTTTAGACTGTTCTAAAAAAATATTTTTAATTGTTTGTATATTTTTTTTATTTGCTCCAGCATACATTGCAAAATAGCCGTATGTTTTATTAGCTTCATTTTCTGCTCCTAAACTATAAGATAAACCTCTTTTAATTCTTAGTTCTTCAAATAATCTTGATGACTGGCCTCTTGCTAAAATAGCTTTGATTACATCTAAGGTGTATGAATCTTTATGTTCTCTTGGTATTGTTTTGTAACCTAAAACTATGTGAGACTGTTCTAGTTGTTTTTTTTCTATTATTTCTTGTTTTTTTGGAAATTCTTCTAGGAAGCTTATTTTCTGTAAAGTTTGTGGTTTTAAGTCTTCAAAGTATTTTTTAATTTTAGAGGTTGTGTTGTTTAAACCTGAAATTATAATAGTCATATTATTTGGTGAATAGAATTTTTTGTGGTAATTTATTATATCTTTTTGAGTTATGTTTTTTACTGTTTCTTTGTAACCTGCTATAGGATGTTTTGCAGGGTGTTTTTGGTATAAAATTTTTTGGAAAAGAATCCATTGGTAATGGTGTGGAAGGTCATTATACATTTTTATTTCTTCTAGGATGATTGATCTTTCTTTTTCTACTGCTTCTTTTTTAAATAAGGGATTTTTTATTAAATCTGCAAGAATCTCCAAAGCTTTGTTGAAATGTTTTTTTAAGATTTTGACATAATAGACTGTTCTTTCATTTGATGTTGCTGCATTTATTTCTCCACCTAAGGATTCTATTTCATTTGCTAGTTGCAAGGTTGTTCTTGTTTTTGTTCCTTCAAACATTAAGTGTTCTAAGAAGTGTGAGATTCCTTTTTGTTTATTTGATTCATTATTAGAACCTGTGTTGACTTGTATTTCTATTACTACTGAGTCTGTGTTAGTTTTTTGTTCTATGATTGTTAGATTGTTTTTTAGTTTGGTTATTTTCATTTAGAAAATCCACTTACCATTTTTTTGGATTGTTTTACCATCTTTGATTATTTGTCCGCCTTTTCTTAGGTCACAGACTATATCCCAGTGCAAAGCTGATTTGTTTTTACCATTGCATTCTTTGTATGCCATGCCCAGTGCTAAATGAATTGTTCCACCTATCTTTTCGTCAAATAATAAATTTTTTGAAAATTTATCTATTTGTTTATTACAACCTATACCTAGTTCACCAACATATTTTGAGCCTTTGTCGAGATTTATCATTGTTTTTAGGAATTTTTCATTTTTAGTAGCTGTTGCTTTTACTACCTTTCCATTTTTGAATGTTATTTTTATTCCTCTTACTTCATTGCCTGATCTGATTGCAGGGTATGTGAATTTTATGTAGCCATTTACACTTTCTCTTATTGGTGCGTAGAACATTTCTCCGCCTGGCATGTTTTCTTTTCCATCATCTATAATTAAAGGCCTGTTTTTAACTGACATTTGTATGTTTGTTTCTGGTGCTTTTATTTGGATAATATTTGCTCCTTTGAATAATGAATGTATTTTTTTTAGTCTTTTAGATTCTTTAACCCAGTTTTGGTTTACTGCTCTGTAAAACCATTTTTTGTATTTTTTTAGAGACATATTTGCATCTTTTGCTAGTGCTTTTGTTGGGAACTGGGTTGTACAGCGCCTTATTTTCTTTTTTTCATTTACTATATAATCTGAAATTGGAAAAGTTATTTTTGCTCTTAATGCTATTTTTTTTGGGTTAATGTGTTTTAATTCTTTTGTGTCTCTTGGTGCCCCTATGCCTAATTCTGCCTGTGATTTTTGAACCTTGTGCCAAGTTATATCTGGGAATTTTTTTAGTTGTTGTTCTGAGGCATTTTCATAATAAATTTTTGCTGTTCCTGGTATGGATGTTTTCATTAATGGATATGCACCTTTTTGCAAGATTCTTTTGTAAACTTCTAAAAGTAATTCTTTTGCTAAGAAACTTGAGTCTACCATCACATTTTCCCCTTTTTTAATGTTTAAGGAGTAGTCTACTAGTGTTTTTGCAAATTTTTGTATTTTGTTCATTTTATATATATGCTAAACCATTATTCCTTCTTATTACAATTTCTTCTCCTGAAAGAGCTATTAATAAAACCTTATGATTATATATTCTTGTTTTTTCTTTTTCTTTTAATTCTGGAAATTGCCTCATTTGTTTTTCATATTCTGTTATAGTTATCCCTTCTTTCTGAGCGAGTTCAAAGACTTTATCTCCTATATGTTTTAAATTATTTGGCAAGTTTCCTACTAACTTTCTTAAATCTTCTAATTTTAATTCTAAACTTTCTCCCATTTAATAAAAATTTGATTTTTATATATATAAATATTATGATAAAACCCTTGCTACTCTTTCTGGCTCGTAGAAGCAAGGAATGCCATGTTCGTTTAGTTTGTTCATTGCTATTTCTATATTTCTTCCACCTATGAAATTAGCCACTACTGTTTTGTTTGTTTCTTCTTTGAATTTTATAATTTCCTCTGTTACTTTTTCTACATCTGCTGATAGTTCTAAGAGGATAATTATTAATGAATCATAGAAATTTTCTGTTTTTAGTTTGTTTAATACTAAAGAATATCTTTCTTCATCTGCATCTCCTACTAAATCAATAGGGTTATTTTTAGACCAGGTTTTTGGTAAACTCTTTAATTTGTTTATAAATTTTTTTGGGAGAGGAACTACATTTAGATTGTTTTTTTCACACTGGTCTGCTGTTAAGACTCCATTTCCACCTCCATTTGTTATTATAACTACTTTGTTTCCTTTGATTTGCTGATTACATAGTAAATTAGCTTTGTCAAATGCTCCTGTTAAAGTTGATACTAATTTGATATTTGCCTGCTTTAAAGCTGCTTTGTAGATTTTATATTCTGATGCTAAGGAGCCTGTGTGAGAGAGAGCTGCTTGTGTGCCTGCTTTTGAGATTCCTGCTTTAATTGCTATGATTGGCTTTTTTGATTTTTTGGCAATTTTTATTAATGCTTTTCCATCTTTTATTGTTTCTATGTAGAGAACTATAACTTTTGTTTCTTCATCTTTGCTTAGATAGTCTATTAGTTCTGCAAATTCTATATCTGACATATTTCCTAGTGATGCAAATTTTGAAAATTTATATTTTCCTTTGGACCAGTCTGCTATAGCTGCCCAGAGAGCTCCTGACTGCGAGATAAATGCAATATTACCTTTCTCTGGTGTTGTTCTTGCAAATGTTGTATCTAGTTTTAAATGAGTGTTAACTGTTCCGAATGCATTAGGTCCTAGAATTCTTATTTTGTATTTTTTTGCAATTTTTACAAGATTATTTTCTTCTTTGAATTTTTTTATTTCTGAGAATCCTGCTGTTATTATTGTTACTGCTGGGATATGTTTTTTTCCACATTCTGTTAAAACTTTTGGGACTATTTTTGTTGGAACTGCTATGATTGCTAGGTCTATATTATCTTTTACTTTTAGAACTGATGAATATGTTTGGAAGCCTAGGATAGATTGTTCTGTTGGGTTGATTGGGTAAAGTTTACCTGTGAAGAATTGTAGGTTAGACATTATTTTGTAGCCTATTTTATTTTTATTGTTTGATGCCCCTATTAAAGCTACTGAATTTGGTTCGAAAAAGTTTTTTATCATTATTTTTTAGCAACAACTAACATCCTCCTTTTATTAAGTTTTGTATCTTTTAAGGTCATTGAACTAAGACTACCACTAAAAAACTCTAAGATATTAAATCCTGCTTGCTCTAAAAAGAATTCGATTTCTTGGGGAAAATACCACCTTGATTCTTTACTATAACTTCCAACTTTCTTATTTCCTTTAAGCGTGTAAAAAGTTCTAGTACTAATTGTAGTTTGTTTTCTTTCATTAACATCTTCAGAATAAACAGCTTTAATCCCAAATTTTTTTCTGTCTTCTTCAGTATCCACAAATGATTCTCTAAAATTTTTATTTTTAATATAGCTAATTGGGTTTGAAGTTCCTAAAATCAAAATCCCTCTTTTTTTTAAATGTTTAAAAAAACTCTTAAATGTCTGCATTACTTCTTCATTAGAACGGTTAAAGGCAATTATATTGCCAATACAAATGATTGCATCAAATTTTCCTCTTACTTTTAAAGTTTGCATAAATTGAACATCAAAACTTAAATTAGGATACCTTTTCTTAGCATATTTTATCTTTGCTTGGTCTGCATCTACCCCCTTACTAGTATATCCTTTTTTTGTTAATTCATTTACATGAGAACCAACACCACAACCAACATCAAGTATAGATTTTACTTTTCCATATTTCTTAAATAACTTAATTAAAAATTTAGATTCTTTCTTTACATCTCTATCTTGGGCTAGTGCCCATACTTCTGGACTTTCTATTGAATATTTTGAATATTTCTTAAATTTCATATTAAATTATAAATTGTGTAAATTATTCCTCCTATAAAAACTAAACCCAATAGTATTGCTATAAATAAGTTTCTTTTTAATTGGTATTCTGGTTTTCTGTCACCTTTTCTTCTTGCTTTCATAAACATTCCAATAATTAAAAGTCCTTCTAGTCCTCCTGCTATAGCCCCTGTTATCCCTATTGTTTTTATAAAAGATTTGATTCCTAGGAGAAAAGCTGTTAAGGGTATTATGCAGGTTAGAGCCCAAGCTAGAGTTTTGTTTAGGTTATAATCATAATGAAACATCCATTTTAGAGCTAGACCTAATGTTAAAAAAGAAGTTGCCATTGCGAAGATTGCAAAAATATTTCCAAAAAGAACCATGTTTTGCCCTAATACTTTTCCTAATCCTATTGTTGCTATTTCTGTTGTTTGTGTTCCAGTTACTCCAATGGTTATTGCTGCAAATATAAAGTATGCAATTAAAGGGATTAGAGATCCAATGATAATTGCTTTTTTTAGATCTTTTTTCTTTTTTTGCAAGACTACTTTCATTTCAGGAATTGCTGCTGCTCCTAAGAATGCAAAAAGTATTACTCCATATGGGAGGAATATTTTTGAGAAGTTAATTGTTGCCAGATTTGCTAGGTTTATTTGGTTGAAACTTACTAAAGAAATTATAATAATTATTGTTAAAACAATTAAGGATAATATTAATTCTATTTTTTTAATCATTTTTAGTCCTATGAAAACTATGAAGGACATTATTGCGAAGAACATTAGAGAAAATAAAAATGGTGAGCCATTGAAAATAGCAGCTAGAGTTTCTCCTTCTCCTATAATATATGCAATTAGAGCACCATAGGTTCCTAGAATCATAGTTATGGTCATTAATCTTTTTCCGTTCTTACCAAGATATTTTTCTGCATAACCTGTTAATTGATGTGTTCCTTTTGTTCTTAGAGTTATTTCACCTATGAACAGATTTATCATTAAGACTGCAAAGCCCAAGAAGATAATCATTAGAGTTCCTAGCAGGAAGCCTGATTGTGCTATAACATATGGTATACCTAAGACACCTGCTCCTATAATAGTTCCTACAAGAACTGCTATAGCTTCTGCTTCAATTTCCTCTTTTTTAAAGAAATTTTTTAAGTTCATTTATAATTAAGATGTTTGTATATTTTAAATAGGTTTTGCTTCTATTTTTGTTTTAAAGGATCTGACATTTGAATAAGTTCTTCTTTTTTGAAATCACTGTTGAGATTAAGAAAATGATCTGCTTCATTTTTTAAATCAGAAATATTACTTGATAATGGATCTCCTGGAACATAATTTGCTATAATAATAACAGTTTTTCCTAAGGAATTTTTAACTAATTTTACAGCTTCTATTAAGTCTGTATCCCCTCCTAAAATTAAAGCTATATCATAGGCACCATTGTGAGCGAGATTCACTAAATCAATAGCTAATTTTACATCTATCCCCTTTTGGTAAACCTCTCCATCACTTTGTTTTAGAGGGGTAGTTCTTAATTCTATAAGAGACATATTTTCAATTTTACTGAAAAGAGATTTTTGCCCTTTAAAATTTCTTTTTTGTTTTTCAATTTTATTTATATAATATTTTTTCCTATTTTCAAATATTCTTTTTATATTATTAACATGTTGATTTACTTTCTTTTTTAAATCTTTATCTATATTATGTTTTGATAATTCATCTAATAAATCTTTTTCTGTTTTAATTATTTTATTAGTGTCCTTTATATTCTTACTACATGACCATTTAACCTTGCTAATTAATCTTGAATTATATTTTCCTGTATAAAGAAGTGTTTTAGTTAGTTCTAAATCAAGATTTTTAAGTTTTTTAATAGATTTTAATTTTTCAAATAAAAATGGTATATACTTCTTAATGTCCCAAAATCTTTTTTCTCCTTTTGGAAATTTTTTATTAATTAAAGTAAGATTGCCATCAAAATTCTGTTTATCATTAAAAATAATTACTTTCATTTTTTTTAAAAAAAGAAGAGGATTATACCTCTAATAGTAGAGATATTCCTCTGGTATTTGTATTAGATTTTAATATGGTATACTGGTTTATAAGCCTTTTTATTGAGATTTTATTCAATTTTTTAATAAGAAAGTATTTTAAATCAAGATTTACTAATTATTTATATGGGTCTGTAGCTTAACCTGGACAGAGCCCTCGGCTTCGGCTGATATAGGAGAAACCGAGTAATCGAGGTTCAAATCCTCGCAGACCCAGTAAATTTATAAAAGAGAAGGTTTAAGGTATAATTATGGCTAAAAAGAAAGTAACTTTTAATATTGATAAAAAAAAGAATTTTTCTGAGTGGTTTTCTGAGATTGTTAAAGATGCTGAATTAGCTGATTTGAGATATAATATTAAAGGTTTTCTTGTATTCAGAAGCTGGAGTGTTTTAGCTATGGAGCAAATGTATAAGTATTATGAGGAAGTTTTGCAGGATAAAGGTCACTTACCTTTGTTTATGCCTTCTTTAATTCCTGAGTCTAATTTTAAGAAAGAAGCTTCACATGTTGAGGGTTTTAGTCCAGATGTTTTTTGGGTTGATTCAGCTGGCAAGGGAAAGAAGTTTGATGAGAGATATGCTTTGAGACCTACTTCTGAGACTGCATTTTATCAGATGTATTCATATTGGATAAGAAGCTATAAGGATATGCCATTTAAAAGATATCAGAGAGCTCAGGTATGGAGATGTGAGGGGGAGGCTACAAGACCTTTTATTAGAAGCAGGGAGTTTCACTGGATTGAGGCTCATGATGCTTTTAGCTCTTTGGAAGAAGCTGAAAAACAAGTTATAGAAGATATGAATATAACTAAAAAAGTAGTTCATGATTTCTTTGGTGTTCCATTTATATTTTTTAAGAGGCCTGAGTGGGATAAATTCCCAGGAGCTGTTTATACTTTTGCAGCTGATGGTTTAATGCCAGATGGAAAGGTTATACAATTACCTAGCACACATTTGCTTGGACAGAATTTTTCAAAACCATTTAATGTTAAATTTAAAGATAAAAATGGTGAAGAGGATTACGCTTATATTACATGTTATGGTCCTGCTATTTCAAGAATATTTGCTTCTTTAATTTCTGTGCATGGAGATGATTGCGGATTAGTATTTCCTTTTGAGGTTGCTCCTTATCAGGTTGTAATTGTTCCTATTGTTAATAATAAGAAATTAATTAATTTATCTAAGAAAATTAAAAAAGAATTGAAAGGCTACAGGGTTTTTATTGATGACAGTGATAAAAGAATGGGTGAGAAATTTTATTATTGGGAGATGAAAGGTGTTCCTTTAAGAATTGAATTGGGTGAGAGGGAGTTAAAGAAAAAAGAAATTAGTTTATTTAGAAGAGACTTAAGAAAAAGAAAAAGTGTTAAGCTAAAAAATGTAGTTAAAGCAGTTGAAAAAGAAGGAAGAGCTTTAAGCAGAAATTTAATTTCCAAGGCTGATAAAGAATTTAATGGTAGTATAGTTAATGTTAAGAAATTTAGTGATTTGAAGAAATTTAAAGGCAAGATTGCTAGAGCTAATTTTTGCTCTATTTCTAAAGAAGGTGAGAAGTGCGCTGAAAAAATTGAGAAAGAGTCTTTGGCTAGTGTTAGGGGTATTAAAGTTGACAAGAAAGAGAAAGCTAATGGTAAGTGTATAGTCTGCGGCAAAAAGGCTAGTGAAGTGGTTTATATAGGGAAAAGTTATTAGAAAGATTTTTAAATAATGGTTAAGTGTGGGTTGGTATGAGAGTCTTAAATGGTTTGTATAAAATTGTAAGATATTTTTCTAGAGTTTTTGTTCCTAAAAAATTAAGTCCAAAATTTGAGCGTCCAAGTGTAGTTATTTATAATCCAGATAGTGATTTATATATTCCATTTTTAGTTAAAATAGCATCTGAGAAAAATGGTGGATGGGTATATGATGGTTATCTTTTGCGCAAAGTAAAAACTAATCTTCGTGGTTTAGATGAAACTTTGGTTTGTAATTTATTTTTATCAGAAATTCCTGAAGAAAAATTATTAGACCCTAAATCTTTGGAAAAATTAGTTAGTGCTTCTGCATAAGGCAGTTATAAAAACATTTACCTGATGGATAATTTTCTTCATTTATTTTTATTATTCTGAAATTTTTTGAGAATAATTTACCTATGTCTTCTTTTGAGAAGAAGTAATCATAATGGTTGTAGTGGATTAAGTGCTGCTTTTTTCTTTTATGTGTTAAGTCTTTTTCTGAGAAGCATGATAGGATGTAATGAGAATTTTTCTTTGTTAGTTTTAGTAATTTTTTAGAATATATTGGCCAGTCTGTTTTTTTGATGTGATGGAGGAAACCTGAATCTAAAATAGTATCAAATTTATTTTTGAATTTTTCCTTGAAAAAGTCATTAATAATGAAATTGCATTTAGTAGAACTTTTTTTTGCTTTTTCTATTGCTTTTTGTATGTAGTCTATTCCATAAGATTTGAAACCTAATTTTTGAGCTAGTATTGTATATTTTCCTTCACCACAACCTATGTCCAGAAATAAACCTTTGTTAATTTTTTGCAAGAATTGTTTTACTTGAGGTGATATTTTATTAGTTGACCAGTCGTGCCTGCTATGAAAATAACATTTTTCGAAAAATTGTTTTTGTTCTTCGTATTTCATAGGATCCATCCAAAAAGGTAAGCATACCAAGGCTTGTTTTTAATTGTGATTAAATATTTCTCTGTTTTTGAATATTCTTTTTTTAGTGCATCTGTATATTCCATTTTTAGTTTTATATCATT
>CBFDDQ010000002.1:0-34562 GCA_965603615.1 Candidatus Woesearchaeota archaeon | reverse complement strand
ATGCCAGACCTATGACTGCGTTTATGTTTGCTTTTCCTTTGTATTTTATAGCATTTTGCAGAGCGAAGGCTAAAATCTGTTTATTCATAGATTTATAATAGTAATTAGTTATTTAAATATTTAGTTAATTTCTTGAAAGCAATTAAGAACCAAGGTGAGTATATTTTATGGTTTGTTTTCATATCTTGTTTTAGATATTCTAAATTAACCCATTTGTATTCTTCTACTTCTTCTTGATTTGGTTTTACTTTTCCATTGTAATTACCTAATAAAACATAATCAAGCTCATTTTCTGAGCCTATATCTTTGAATTTTGCCTGATAATGAAATTTAAATAATGGCTTTAGTTTTGTTGTAAAACCTAGTTCTTCCTGCAGTCTTTTTTCTGCGCATTTTATTATATCTTTTTCATTTTCTCTTGGGTGAGAGCAGCAGGAATTTGCCCAATAACCATTCCATAGAGGTTTTTGTCTGCTTCTTTTTTGGATTAGTAATTGATTTTTGCTGTTTAATATAAAAACTGAGAAAGCTCTGTGTGTTATGCCTAATCCTTTGTGGCATTCTTCTTTGTCTTTGTATCCCAGGATTTCATCTTTATTATTTACAACTATTAATTTTTGCATTTTAGAATTATTTTCCAAATCTTCTTTGTCTTGAATTATATTCTTCTATACAGTTTACAAAATCTTCTTTTTCAAATTCAGGCCAATATTTATCAAGAAAGATCCATTCTGCGTAGTGTCCCTGCCAGGGTAGGAAGTCAGATGTTCTTTTTTCTCCTGAGGTTCTTATTATTAGTTCTACATCATCATTCATGTACATGTTGCTTCCGAAAGTTTCTTTGTTTATTTGGTCTATGTTTAATTTTCCTTGTTTTACTTGTTCTGATATTTTTTTGACTGCATCTATGATTTCTTCTCTTCCGCCATAAGCCATTGCAAAGTTAACTGTGTATTCTTTATTATTTTTGGTAGTTTCCATTAAGTCTGTCATAGCTTTTTGAACTTTTTCTGGGAACATGTGGATTCTTCCTATAAAATTTATTTTAATATCTTTTATTTTTGGGTCTTCTTTAACTTCTGTGAAAGCTTTGTAGAATAAATCCATTATATATTTGAATTCTTCTTTAGGCCTGTTAAAATTTTTAATTGAGAATACATAAAGAGTTAGTTCTTTTACTCCTAATTCTTTTGTCCAGTCCATAAGTGCCTTTATTTTTTCATATCCCCATTCATGACCTTTCCAAGGTTTAAGCATTAATTTTTTAGCAAATCTTCTATTTCCATCTAAAATAAGACCTATATGTTTTGGGACTTCCATGTTAAGTTTTTACAGAGATTATATTTATAAATGTTACTATGTGTATATTGCAGTATGCATATAATGTCCAAGACTGAGATTAGGAAGATAATTAGAGGGTTGAATAAACAGTTTGGTATTAAACTTGGTTTTGATTATGTGTTTGTTGAGAGCAAGAAAGGAAGGATTTTCATTGTGAATAAAGAGATTAATGAAATTAATTTAGAAGATTTTAATATTAATACAGTTGGTTTGTATGTTTTTAAGAAAGAAGTGGATGGCATTAGGATGAGTGTAGAGGGTTCACAGTTATTTGGTTCTAAAGCTGAGAAGAATGTTTTGGTTTTGGATGATTTTGGTGATTGGTTTTTGGGAAAGAATATTGAAGTTGATACTAAATTGAAAGGGTATGTAATTGTTAAGTGCGGTGAAGATTATTTAGGATGTGGCAAGGTTGTTAAAGGAAAATTGCTTATACCTAAGAGCAGAAGAATTTCAGAACTTATTTCTTAAGTGAATAATTATAATTATAACTCCTACTGTTAGGAATATATCTGCTAGATTGAATGCTGGATAAGTGTATATTCTTATGTAGTCTATAACATATCTGTAAACTAGCCTGTCTATTAAATTTCCTATCAGTCCTGCAAAAATTAAAGCCAAACCTATCTGGTTTTTTATTTTTGGTGTGTAGTAGATTAAGAAACCTAAAGCAAAGAATGTTAGAAGAATGATAATATAAGTGTGGTTTGATAAGATTCCAAAAATTGCTCCTGTGTTTTTTGAAAAAGTGTAATATTTTGTGACTATTGTTTTAATTATTTGATCTAAAATTATAAGTATTACTGCTATTGGAATATATTTTTTCATTCTTCTTCAATTCTTTCTTTTATATAGTTTATTAAAGCTTTTATAGATACATCAACTTTAAGCTTAACATTATCCCACTTGTCTTTTCCTAACATAATTCTTCTATAATCTATAGAGTTTCTTGTATCTTTCAATTCTAATAAAAATTCAAAGTCTATTTCAATTTTATCTTTATAATTTTGAATAATATAAGCAAATAAACATTCATGATTAAGCGCTTTCCATCCATCTAGAGACACTATTACTGTAAAAAGCTCCTTTATTATCTCATAATGTCCTTCTATGAATAAAGAAGTATATTTATCTGATTTTTCTTTAATTTCTTCCCAAAATTCTATTCTGTGTTTGGCTAATTTTAATAATTCTTCAGCTTTATTTTTATCAGGAATAGTTTGAATTAAATTATTCTCTTTTATACATTCATCATAACTTTTTCTTTTTGCCATTAGATTACCTTTAAATTTCCACTAAGTATATATCCATTATAAATATTTTGCAATAATCCCTTGCTTAATTTTTTTAGATTTTGTTCAAATAAAGGATTAATTTTATACCCAATCTTTTTCTCATATTTGTTAAAATCAATTTTTTTATATTTTGTCTTTATAAATAAATCAATATCACTTTTTTTATGATAAGTTCCTTTTTGCATACTACCAAACAAAACTATTACTTGTGGGTGCAGTTGTTTATTTAAATATTCAATTAATTTACTTTTTATTGTTTTTTTGATTATAAGGTTGCTTTTTTCATATCTATATATATATGATGATCTGTTTGCTTCATAATAAGGATATTTATGCTTTATTTTTCTTTTTATGATTATTTCTTCTTTTACTAATTCTTTAAGGTATTTCATAACTGTTTTTGTGTCTAATTTAGTTATTCTGCTTAATTCTCTTACATGAAATTTAGACATAGGATTAATGAAGAATAGGTTTTGGAGTTTGTTTTTCATAAATGTGGGATTTATTTCCTACATTATAAATGTTTTGGTTTTATCAACCTCTTTTATTTTTTAAAAATATAAAATGTGTTTTTTAGTGATATACCATTAATTTTAAATTCTACTATTTTGTATAGTTCTTTCTTTAATATTCTCTGTTTATTTAGATATAATTTTGCTTGTTTTCTTATAGGATATTCTTTCTTAAGGTCTTTGCAAATTTTTTCAAATTTGGTGTGAATTCCACTTTCTAAAATTATTAATTTGCCTTTATCTTTTAATACTCTCTTTATTTCCCTTAAAATCTTATTTTTATTTTTCATATGATGTAATGTTACTATAATGATTATACAATCAAAGGATTTATCTTTAAATGGTAATTTTTCAGCTAATGCTTTTTTATATTTAACTTTCTTAGATTTCTTTGCTTGTTTTAGTTTCTTTATACTAGAATCTATACCTATTATTTCCTTGCAATATTTACCTAATTTAGATGTTAATTCACCTCTACCACATCCTACATCTAGAACTCTTTTATTTTTGAAATTATAGTGTTTTAGCAATAGTTTTAATTCTTGGTTGTGTAGTTGGTTTAGATTCATTTCAGTTTTTTCTCCTGTCTTTCATCAGCTCTTTCTGGTTTAAAATGAGTAAAATCACAGCTGGGATGATGAACAGCCAGTTAACTACAAAAACTAAAACCAAACATACTATAGCAATTAACGAAAATATCACAACTTTCCAATTTGGTTTCTTTTTCATCTCACCTTTCCCCAAATCAAAACATCATAATGTTTCCCATTTTTGAAAGCATGCTTTCTTAATCTCCCTTCTAACTTAAATCCAGCTTTCTTCATAACTTTGCCAGAAGCAGGATTATCAGAATCATTGTCTCCCCAAATTCTCTTTAGTTTTAGTTTATCAAAACCAAATTTCACCGCTTCTTTAACAGCTCTTGTTGTTATGCCTTTTTTCCAATAATCCTTGCCTACAAAGTAGCCAATCTCATAATGTGTCTTGTTCTTATCAGGATTTTCTAAAATGACTTGTCCTGCGATTTTTCCATCTACCAATATTGTAAAAGGATATGCTTTCCTTTTCTTCCAATCTTGCAAACCCTTAGAAATATCTTTTTTAATCTTGCTTAGCGGACAGGGATAAGGATAACCTCCAAGTTGATTTATTATATCTTTATCATTAATTGCTTTATGCAAGTCTTTTGCATCAGACATCTTTGTTTTTCTGATTTGTATTTTCATTCTCACCAGTGTATTACCTCTATGTAAGCAGTTCTTTTAGTTGAAAGCATTTTCTTGATTAAGTTATCTTTACCATTGTAATAAACTCCATCTCCATCTTCATCAATTACCTTTTCTCCAGTCTTAGGATTAATATAAACAAACCTCTTGATGAAATCTTTTTTAGTCCCAAGCCCTACTTTTCTGCAAAACTCTGTCAGGTGTGTGAAACCTAAAGCAGATTTCTTTGTTTTTCTTAAATAAGTCAATAAATTCCTAATCAAAATTCTTCCATAACCTAATTTCTTTTTAATAGAAATCAAACTGCATATTCCTCCAATATTATATGTTTTCCCAAGGTATTTCACTTTTATTGGCCTTAATCCAAGTAAAGAAACAATCCTGCCATCTTCCTTAACAAAAAACCATTCTGTATTTGGCTCATAATTCTTTTTGAAGTCTTTAGCTTCACTTTTCCCAAATTCCTTGATTCTATGCTTATTAATTAAATCTTTTTCTGCCTTTGAGAGATTCTTATTTTTCTTAGTTTCTATTGTTATTTTCATCTCAACCTCTTTTATTTAATCTAAAGATTTTTATTCTTTTAAATTCTTTCGTTAAAGTAATTCATAAATTTATCCACACAAGTCACCACGAGTATACCCTCTTTCTAACATTCTTTCATAAACAGGTCTTATTGTATCATGTATTTGTTCAACAAGTGGATTCCATTCTTCCTCTATCTCTTGTAATCTCCTTTGTTCATCTTGTGTTGGTTCTCTATTTTCTTTTCTAGCTTTTTTAAATAATATAGTTGTTACTTCATTATCAAGAACTCTAAATCTCTCATCTAAAGTTTGATACCTATCAATATCAAAACCTGTTTCTTCTAAAACAGCATCCAAATTTTCAATTATTCTTGGATCTTTTCCTTCAGGAAATTGCCAATTAGCTCTATAAGCTCCTCCTGGAAACCAACAGTGAAAATTATTAAATTCGTTTTCCATTTTATTTCTCTCATTAAGAAGTTAAATCTCTCTTACTATAACCTCTTTCTCTTAATATTTCATAAAGAGAAGATGTATATTGGTAAAGATTTCTAAAACCTTCAAATCTCTCCTTTCCATTTTCAGCATTAGTAAATGTATAAAGTCTTTCAAGTTCATTTAGATCTAGGCCAATCTCAGTAATTGCATTATCAACATCTTGATAAAATTCTCTAGGAGTCATTCTTGCTCTTCTTTCACTTATTGCATGTATAGAGCCATTTCCACATACTTCATCTAGTTCATCTAGATTTCCATTTGTTAGAACCCTATTTCTTCTAGATGCACCAGGTAATAGTTCACAAAAATTATTAAAATATCCAACAAATAATTCAAGTTCATCTGGTCGTGTATAATTTGGATCACTTTTTCTAAATATTCTTTCTGTTTCAATAGAATCTTCTTCTCTCTCTCTAAATTCTCTTTCAATTTGTTCTCTTATATTTTCCATTTTAAATATCAAATTCAAAAGTTTCTATACCCTGACCATTCATTGCTGTAACTCTAGCTCTAATTCTTCTTCTCTCAACTTCTAAACCTTCTAAACCTAAATATCTTGTAATTCTCCTTTCCCCAACTTCTATATTTACTATATATGAATACCGTAAACTAGGTCTAACACCACCTTCTTGGGAAAAACGTTGGGAAGTATTAAGATATGTAAACCAATCAGTAGAAGCTTCTCTTACTCCTTCTCTTCCTCTTCTAAAAGCATAGATTCTAGTTGAACGGTCTTGATTTGTAGCTAACCTATCAATTATATATACAGCAACTTGTTCTTCAGGCATAACTCTTAAATCTACTAAACTAATTCTACCATTTCTACAAGATCTATCTATAGCTTCTTCTAACCCAGGTATTCTTTCAGCCATTATTGCATATCTATTATTATTCATCTTAATATTTTTCCTACCTCATTTTAAGTCTAGAGGTATTGACTTTTCATTACTACATAGTTAGACAAGGGTATTCTTAAAGATATGTTGTAGAAATTCTACTACAATAATAAACTTTAAATACAAGAAAAACAAACTAATCTTATGCCAATAAAAGAAATATTGAAGGAATTAGGACTCTCAGACAAGGAAATTAAGATATATCTAACTCTGTTAAAACTAGGGCAGTCCACAGTGAATTTAATAGCTAAGAAGGCTAATTTGAATAGAGTTACCTGTTATGATGTTTTGAAGTATTTACAGGAAAAAGGTCTTGTTTCCTATGTGATTAAGTCAGGAGTTAAATATTTTGAATCAGCAGAGCCTAGAAAATTACTTGGAGATTTACAAGAAAAACAAGCTAAATTAAAGTCTATACTGCCAGATTTAGAAGCTTTAAAGCAATCTGTAAAAGAGAAGCCTTCTATAGAAGTATATGAGGGAATTAAAGGATTAAAAACTATAATAGAAGATATTCTAAAAGAAAATAAAGAATCCTGGTTTATAGCAGATCCTGATTTCATGGATGCTATCCCTTTCTATTTCCCGCACTTCATAAAAAAGAAAAGAAAACAAGGAATGTTCTCAAAAGTGATAACTTTAGACTGCAAGAGAATGAGAGGTTATAAGAGAAACAATCCTAAAAAATATGTAAATATAAAATTCATAGATGAGAAATTACCTACTACAAAAATAATCTATGGAAATAAATTAGCTATACTAACTTTTGAGAAGGAGAATTCTATTGGTATTATAATAGAGAATAAACAAATAGTTGATACTGAGAGGAAGTTGTTTGAATTGTTGTGGAAGGTTGCTAAGGTTTAAAATAAAATTTAGCTTTTGTAATAGAAATATCTTTATAAACTTATAAATTTTCATTAATTTAGATGAATAAAAAAGAAAAAAGTTTAGAAGAATTAACAGAACAAGCAGAAAAAAGCTGGGGAAAAATATTACCTCAATTTATATCATTAAATGATTTTGAAACAAAGGTAAAAAGAATAGCGAGAACATATGGTAATGATATAATTCATCAAGAAGGAAGCCATAGAGTAATAAATGTAGGAGAAATGAGAGTAGGCTGGTCACCAAGACAAAAAGGTCATGAGGATGAAGTATCCTCTGGAGTATTTGACAGAGCAATGAAAGATATTTCACAGGCTACTAAAATCCCTTGTGAGCAATTAGAGATTTATTTCAAAGGAAGCGGTAAACTTTACAGGAAATATAAACAAAAATTTGAGGAGGAACATTTATAAAGGAAGTTTACCCCTTGTATACACTCAAAAATGAAAGAATTAGTTTTTAAGGTTAGGAAGCAAGAAGATGGCTGGTATCTAGCTTCGCCTGTACATGAAAAGATTGGCGGAGCAACAGAAGCCCAAGATTATAAGACATTAAAAGAAAAAGTTAAAGAATTTACACAACTTCTATTAAGTAATGGTTTTTATAAAGAAGCAAATTTACCAGAAAATCCACAAATAAGATTAATTTATTCAGAGTTATTGTTTGAAAATCCAGAAGCAAGAAAAATTCTTATAACTGGAAATACAGAAAATGGAGCTTACAGGGCAAGAACTAATGCATATGTAAATTTAGATTTAACTAATCAAGATTTAGATGCTCTAAGAGAACAAACAGTTAGAGAGATACAACAGCAAGGTCATCATGATAAACATGTTGAATTTAAATTGGAAGAAGTTCTTTAATTTTACCAAAAGGTTTAAAATATTTGAAATTATATTTTAATTATATGTTAGAGGAAAAAAAAGAGGAAAAGTTCAGTTTTGAGAAATTTGTTGTAAAATCTCCTGATGTTGAAGGCTTGAAATCCAAGTATGAATTACATATGGATTCTATGCAGGCTAATGTTGAACCTCATTATTACTGGATTCTTGATTTTTTGAAAAAGCCTGGACATTTTGGCTTGGGCATGTCTGGTAAAGAGGGAAAGGTTGTAAAGTTGAAGGATATATATACAGCTAGTGTGGCTTCTTCTTATTGGGGTGCAGTAGAGCAGAGGAAAGGTGTTCAGCAGGAAAAAGCTATGAATATGCTGGCTTCTGTTGGGAAGATGGTTAAAGATACTTTTCAAATTGTTCGTGAGATAAGAATAATTAAAGAAAGATTGACTTTTTATAATAGTTCTGCAAAAGGTGATTTGTCAGCTGATATTGCTTTGAAAGGAACATGGATTGATATGGTAGAAGGTGGAGCTAAAAATCCTGGTTCTGTTTATGGTTTATCAACACAAGTTGGTTTTGCTACTTTACCTGATTTGTTTTTCAGAGTTTTTCCAAAGAAATCTGATGATATAGATAGTGAGCTTAAAAAAATAAAGAAAAGTTTGGGTATAGGTCCAAAGATTATAGAGGTTTTGGGCAGAAAATTAAAACAGTATTTAGTCTGGAAGGAAAAAACTTATGATGAATTAACAAGCAGAGAGGGTTTTGTTTTGAAATATTTAAGACAGCATTATAATACAATTAAATTATATATGAACTGGCTGAGACCTTATTTGAGAAATGTTCGAGAATTGCAAATGCAGGGTGAGACTACAGATGCTGCTTTAGCTAAGGCATTTGACACTTCAAGAATTGATTTAGAAATTATAGGTGTAAAAAGAACTTATCAGGAGACTACGCCAGAAGGATATGAAATTTCCAAGGAATTTAAAAAATATATGCCAGGTGTGTGGGTTAGCTTGAAATTTACTGCTATACCAATGATGGCTTATCAGCAGGAGTATCAGAAGGGAGCTATACATGCTGGTACAACAGAGATTTTATTCAAAGGTGTTGTTGTGAGTGAAGAAGATATTAAGAAGTACCAAAATGAGCAGGAGAAAGAAGATTTGGAAGTAATTAATTCTGTGTTTGAATCAATGGAAGCTTTGGGAGAGGAGTTTAGAGGTTATTTGAAAGAAGCTGGGGAGATTATTGAGGAGAAGGAGAAAAAAGAAGAGGAAAAAATAAGTCCTTTTGGTGAGGTATTTAGAGGTTTTAAGGAAATCTTTGGAGCTTTTAGAATTAAAAGTGAAGTTAAAGAAGAAGGGGAGATTAGTATAAGCAAGGCTCAGGAAAGAGTTGAAAAAAAAGCAGCACAAGATGCAGCAAAAAAATTAGCTTTTTTAGCTTATGATATTTTTAAGAAAGCTCATGGCTTGATGGCTTGGTAAATTATTTAAAGCTAGGATGATATGTTTATATAATGGAAACTGATTATTGGCATTCTTTGGATCAAAAAAGTTCTATGAGAACTATAAATCCTGAAAGGATTGGTGTTAGTACTTCTATAACTAAGAAAGGGTTAGATCAGTTAAAAGCCAGAGTTTTTGAGGGTGCTAGAAATGTTGAAATTGGTTTTATGGGTAAAGAAAAAGGAAATTTAGGCCAGGGTGGAACAACACCTGGAATGCATTCTAAAGAAGAAAGAGAAGAGATTAGACAGATGGCTAAGGTTAATGAGGTTGATTTGAGTACACATGCTTCAGTTTCTGGAATAATGGGTACTTCTGGTTTTCACCAAGGTACATTTAATCCAGAGGTAAAAGAAAAAACTGTTCATGAGATTAATAGGACTATAGATTTTGCTGCTGATGTTGCTGGTGGTGGGGCTGTTGTTGTTCATACTGGAGAATTTGTTAGACCTATAGCTGAGATTGAAAAGATAAAAGTAGAAGGAAAAGAAAAACCTGTATTTAGATCTTTTCCTAAAGAGGAAGAGAAGGCTCCTGAGTATTTGGTTGATGAGCGTACTGGGAAATTAATTTCTGAGCTTAGAAAAGATATAGAGATACCAGTTCCTGTTTGGAAAGTTAAAGAAGTGAATGGAAAGCCAGTAAAAGTGGATGGAAGAGATGTTTATTTAGATGAAAATGATGAAGAAATAAAACCTGAAAATATTTTTGAAGAAAGAATACCTGTTATAGATAAAACAGGTAAAGTTGATGTAGAAATGAAAAAATGGGAGTATTTTAAAGAGCAAGCAGAACTTTGGAATAAAACACATGCTAAAGACAAACAGTTAACACCTGGGCAGTGGGCTTGGAGAGAACAAAATGAATCCAGAATGAAACAAATAGAGTTTAATAAAGGTTATAGTTTGGAACATTATAATAGTGCTGATAGAATGCTAGAAAACCTAAAAAAAATAGAAGAAGATATAAAGAGAAAAGAATCTGAAATGGAAGCTGGAACTGAAAAAGGACGGAAGGAGCAAAAAAGAGAAATTACAGAATTGAAAAAAGACTTAATGAGGCATGGTATTGAATTCTCAGAAGAGGAAGGTAAAATAGAAGCAGATTTAGAAGGTTTAAAAAGGCAAAAAAATTATCTTGAAGAACAAAGAAAACATTTTAGGGAGGGTGTGGCTGGTGCTACTCAAGATATTAGAGGGATAAAGGAACAAATAGAGAGAGCAAAACCTCTGGAAGAGTTTGGGGTTAAAGAATCAGCAGATGCTTTGGCAAGGTCTGGTATATATGCTTATGACAAGGAAAGAACTATGAAACTGGACAAGCCTTTGTTTGTTGCTCCTGAAAATGTTTTTCCTGAGCAGTTTGGTTCTCATCCTAAAGAATTGAGGACTTTAGTTGTTGAGTCTAGAAAGGAGATGGCTAAACTCTTACATGATGATAAAAGCAGAAATTTATCAATGTCTGAGGCTAGAAAGATAGCTGATGGGCATGTAAAAGCTACATTTGATGTTGGTCATGCAAATATCTGGAAGAAGTTCTTTGTTGCTGAAAAAGGTGAGACTTCTGAGCAGACTGACAAGAGATTTAAAAAATGGATGGGGAATGAGGTAGAAAAATTACAAAAAGAAGGTATAATTGGCCATGTTCATGTAAGTGATAATTTTGGTTATTATGATGAGCATCTAGCTCCAGGAGAAGGTAATGTTCCAATAAAAGAATTGGCTGATAAATTGGAGAAGCATGGCTACAAAGGGAAATTTATAGCTGAATGGGGAGCACAGCCTGAAGCTCAGTCTTTCAAGGTTATGACAGGTGCTTGGAGAACTTTATCATCACCTGTTTATAAAATAGATACAGCTGGTGTTTCATGGAGTGATATTGAAGGTTCTTATTTTGGAAGAACTGGAAGCCCAGGTTATTTGGTTGGGGATTATGCTCCTTCAAAAGACTGGACTTTGTGGAGCGAAACTCAGTTGGAATAAATTTAAAAAGAATAAAATTAGCTATATTAAAAAAGAGGTTGAGATGAAAAGTAAGAAAATTGATTGGGTTGAAATAGTAATGTGGGTTACATTAGTGATTATAATTATAGTGTTTATACTTTCATTTGTAAAAAATTAAAATGGAAAAAGAGGATATAGTATTGATTGTTGGGTTTATTGTATTGCTAGTTTTATTTTTTTGGTATATATTTGGAAATTCTCCAACATTTGAACAGTTGATTTTAGGAATATTTTTAGTTAATGTTGGTTTATCTGTCAAAAATCATGGTGTTATAAATAAAATTCATGGTAAATTTGAAGAATTTAAAACAAGGTTTGAAGAATTTAGAGTAAGATTTGAAGAGCATCTAAAAAAGCATAATTAAATAAATGATAAGTATTTAATTATTAAAAAAGAGGTTGAGATGAAATTTAAAGAAACTAAGTCTGAGAGAAGAGCTAAGTTAATTGACAAGTATCTTCAGCATGATATTAATATAGCAAGAAAGTTTGCTAAGTTGATGTACAAAGAGTTTGGTACTTTTATTAAGGCTATAGTTTTATTTGGGAGTTCTGTTAAAACACCTGGAGCCAAGTATAGGGATTTGGATGTGTTAATTGTGCTGGATGATGTTACTGTTTTGTTTTCCAAAGAATTAATTGAAACTTACAGAATTATAACACAAAAGTGCATTGCTGCTGTTGACCCTCAAAGACTGCATATACAATCAATGAAGTTTACACAGTTCTGGGAGTATGTCAGGGCTGGGGATCCTGTTGCTATAAATATTTTGAGAAGTGGTTTGGCTCTTGTTGATACTGGGTTTTTTGACCCTTTACAGGCTTTGTTAGACCAGGGGAGAATAAGACCTAGTGAGGAAGCAATTTATACTTATTTTACAATGGCTCCTGCTTCACTGCACAGAAGCAGACAGCATCTGCTGACTGCTACTATAGATTTGTATTGGGCTGCAATTGATGCTGCTCATGCTGCTTTGATGAAATTAGGCGAGATACCACCGAGTCCTGACCATGTTGCTGATTTACTTGAAAGAAGATTGGTTGGTGAGAGACATATAAATAGAAAGTATGCAGATGTTATGAGGAAATTATATAAGTTGTCTAAAAAAATTACTCACAGGGAGATTAAAAGTATTTCTGGGGCTGAGTATGAAAAATATAGAAAACTAGCTGAGACTTTTGTTAGTGGTATGAAAAAATTTATAGAAAAAAAATAAAAAATTATGCTGCTTCTCTATAACCTAAGGCTTTTTCTACACCTTCTCTATGTGCTTCTTGATTTAAAACAGATCTGATATGTTCCATTACATCAGTAAGTGTTACTATTTTGTCTTCTCTTATGTAATCCATACCTGCTTCTCTTCCTCTATTAGCTAAATAATCTTTAACAGTATTACTTAGTAACATTTCTTCATTTTCTACTAAATCTATTGTTTCATTTTCAGTTAACCTATCACTCAATCTTTTTGTAGCAGGTCTTATGTATGTGCTAGATAAATCATCCCAATCTACAGCACCTTTAAATTCTTCTTTAAACTCTTCTAGTTTTATACCTAAAACTTCTCTAGATCTTCTTTTGTGTTCTTTTTTTCCTTTTTCACTAGGTATTGAATCAATATTACCCCATACACTTTCAGAATTAATAAAATTAATCATACTTTGATAAATATTTTCTGCTGTAGTTGTATAATCTTCAGAAGCTTTTCCTTCTCTATCTGTGTTTTGGGAATATGTATCTAGTGCGCTTTTTTTAATTATACTTGCAATTTTAGGGATTGAAAGATTATTTGGTCTATCCTTTCCGCTAATAACATCCATATATGCTTTTACTTTTTCTACTCCTATATCTCCACTATCCACATTTCCAGTAGGTCTTCTAGGAATTACATTTGTAGGTGCTGGTCTACTTGGTTCTCTAGCAGGTTCTGGTCTATTTTGAGTAGGTCTACTTGGTTCTCTAACAGATTCTTGTCTACTTTGAGTAGTTGGTCTTCTAACAATTCTAAGATTATTTGAAGCTGGTTCTCTAGGACTTTCATCTATAACTTCTGTAACTTCTTCTGGTCTACTTTGTTCTCTAGCTCTTTCTTCTGTTCTGTTTAGGAATTCATCATATTCTCTTCTTAGTCTTTCATGTCTTTCTTCATCAAATACAGGTTCTTCCTCAGATTGTTCTAATATAAAAGGTGATGTTTCATAAAATTCAGGTACTTCCTCAAATATAGGTTCTTCATTAAATACAGGTTCTTCATCATGTTCAGAACTTGAAGCTGGTTGATACTTCTCAGCAGGTTTTGTAGATTCAGTTTCTTTTATAAAATCTCCCTGCTTATTTCTGTTTTGATTAAGAGCTTTTTTTTGCATAAATATTTGATATGGTGTTTTTTTAGGTTCTGGCTTTTTAGGACTATGCATACCTCTATTCCAAGGAGTATTACCTTTTGCAAATTGTCCTTTATTTCTTTTTTCTGTCATTTTAATTACCTTTATAGTATTTTAGTAGAATTATACCTTTATAAATCTTTCGTTTATTAGTTACTCTAAAGTAGTATCAAAATACCTGATTTTTCATCCAGTATCTTAAGAAATTTTCTATTTTTGGGTGTTTTCTTTTAACTTTGGTATATAGTCTTTTGCTTCTAATATAGGTGTTTTTGTGCGCTTTTTTGAATTTTTTAACATGCTCTTCTATAAATAGAGGAGGTCCTTGAATTTCCTTTAATTCAGGCAGTTCTTTGTATTTAGCTTTAAACCAGTATTTATCCCAGGACCAGCCAGAAATTTTGACTTTAAAACCTTCTTTATTAAGCTTCATAACTAAGAAATTAATTTTTTTGAGCAGTTTGGCACCTACTATATCTCTTTTGCCTTTTGGTGTTTTGAATTTAATAATAACAGCTTCCTTTGGTATTTTTACTGGTTTTTCAACAAAGAATTTTTCAGATGGTTTTTTAATGTAAGCTTTGCAGGTTTTTTTGAATTTTTCAAAGTTTTCAACAGATAAGACTGCTGCTGCATTTCTTGCTTTATCTACTGGGTCTACAAGGATTAATGGAGATTGTATTTTTGAAATATTTAGTTCTTTAAGAGGATCTTTAAGTTGTTTTTCTGTGTCAATTATAACTTTTGATTTCCATTTTGCTACATTTTTAACTAGATTATTAAAACCTTTGTAATGGATAGTTAGTATTTCAAGAACATAACCTGAGAAGCCTTTGATGTATGATTCTGCACCGTAGAGGTTTTGTGATATTACAAATGCTTTTGCCAGTCTTATATCATCAATATATTTTTTGTGCTTGTTTACCCATTTTATATGCAATGGAGAAACATCTGTTATATTTTGTGCTTGAGAAGCTTTTCTTATATCTAATATAGGAATTATTTCAAGTGTAAACTTCTTTTTTTGTATTCTGAAATAGTCTCTTGAGCCATGAAGTTTTTCAATTTTGAATTTTTTCTTTAGTTTTTGCTCTAAGATTTTTGAGATGTTTTTAGGTTTTTTAAATTTTACAAATATGTCTAAATCATGATTTCCTTTTAACCAGGTGCCTTTTGCTCCTGAACCACCTAGTATGGGATTGAGATTTAGCTGTTTAAGTTTTTTTATTATTTCTTCTGTTACATCTCTTACTTTTCTTTCTTCTTCTTTTGTTGGTTTAATTTTTTCAAGAATGTTTTTTAACATAATTTAAATTGAGTTAAATTTATATATAAATCTATTCTTATTTATTAGAAAAGAGGTAAATATGCAGCCGTATCTTGTTGATTTAACATGGTTTTCATTGTTCTTATTAGTAGGAATAATAATTTCTATTATCTCTGTAAAGATAAGAATCTCTGATGTTTTACTTTTATTGGTTTTTGGTATAATAGTAGGGCATTTTGAACCTATAAAATTACATCCTGGTTT
This sequence comes from Candidatus Woesearchaeota archaeon, assembly GCA_965603615.1. Lineage (GTDB taxonomy): Archaea > Nanobdellota > Nanobdellia > SCGC-AAA011-G17 > JACPIM01 > CBFCXS01. Next base: position 19,110 of record CBFDDQ010000002.1, on the reverse strand, counting down.
TATTACCGGGTTTGCAATCTTTGCTTTGATAATGATTATTTTTTCATCTGCTTCCAGGTTTAAACCTAAAGAGATAAAAACTGTTTCACCTTATGCATTAGAATTAGCTCTAATATTTTTTATTTTCACTCTTGTATTTTTAACTTTATCAGTCCATTTAATTTTTGATAAAGCTTTTACTATTAAGGCTTTTTTAATCTCTGGATTGTTTGCTGCTTTAATGTCTGGCACTTCACCTTCAGCTGTTTTGAGCTTGTTGAAAGAGAGCAAGAATAAGATTGTTGAAATTTTAGAATTTGAGAGCATATTAAACACACCTTTGATGGTTCTTATGCCTCTGGTTTTGCTGGATATCTATAAAGGTAGTTTAGTTGCTGGGCAATTGTTTACAACTTTTTTACAAAGTATAATGACTGGTGTTGGTACAGGTATAGTTGTAGGATTGATTGTTTTTAGATTAATGAAAGAGAGTTATTCGCATATATTGTCGCCAATAGTTATTATAGCTTCTGCTTTGATTACTTATACTTTAGCTGAATTGATTGGAGGTTCAGGAATACTAGCTGTTACTGCCCTTGGAATTATATATGGGATTATGAGTATAAAACATAAAGAAACTTTGCAAAGCTTTTCTGAAACATTTACTACTTTTTTAAAAATAATGGTTTTTATTTTACTTGGTTTGTTAATTAAAATACCTTTTAGAGATATTGACTTTTTGATTAAGTCTGGAATATTATTTTTAATTTATATTTTGATCAGGTTTGTTGCTGTAAATTTAGCTTTCAGAAGTACTCATTTGAGTATTAAACATAAATTGTTTATGGGGATGAATATGGCTAAAGGTGTTGCAGTTGCTGTTGTTGCTTTTATTCTTGTTTCCCAGGTTGCAGAAGTTCCTGCTTTGAAGCCTATAATTGATTTGAGCTTCTTGTTTATTTTGTATTCTATAATTCTAGCTTCTATTGCTGAGAAGTTTAGTTTTTATTTTTTAGATGAGAAAGTTAATATTTAGGAAGATTTAAATATAAATAGGAATTAATATAATAAAATGAGTTTATGGCCTTTTAATAATGATAAAACACAAAAAGTAATTTCTACTATATTATTAGTGGTTGGAATAATCTTGTTTTTTAATTTAGAAAATCCTGTTGCTGGTATATCTTTATCTCTTTTTGGATTAGTTTATCTTTTGGATGTAGTATAATGAAAAAAGAAATTAAAAAAAATTTGTATGATTTAGAATATAATAGAATTTTAAACAATCAAAATGTTGTATTTATTTTGGTTGGTACATTGGTTATTGGTTTAATATTAAGTGATTATTCTATAAAATTTAAGGTACTAACTATGTTGGCTTTATTGCTTTTTATTGTGTATTTTAGACACGCTTTTAACAAAAAATTGAAAAATATTAAAAATGATATTATGGAATTATGAAGTATAATAATATTCTCCTTTGTTTTTTTGCTGAGTATCTAACTGCGAGTTTGGTTTGTTAATTCTCGGCCTGTTTGTTTCTTTGTCTTTTCTGTAGGTTATGTTAAGTTGTTTTAAAATTTTATTCATTCCTTGTTTTTTTGAGCATGGTTCATTAATTATTCCTGTTTTTGCTGGTGTGCCTTCAAATACTAGCATTGAGTCTGCCAGATAGTCAATAAATTGGATGTCATGGTCTACTACTATAGCGCAGATTTCCTGCTTTTGCGTGAATTCTTTTATTATTTCTGCAACTTTTAACCTGTCTTCTACATCTATGAATGCTGATGGCTCGTCAAATGCCAAGATTTTTGCATCTTTTGATAATGTAAGAGCTATGTGAAGTTTTTGAAGCTCTCCACCTGAGAGGTTTTTGGTTTCTTGGTTTAAGATTCTGTTTAAACCTAATTTTTCTAGAATATTTTGCTTGAACCATCCAGAGTTTAGTTTTTCTTTTGCTGCTTTTTGCAGATTTTGCAGAACTGTTCCTGGTAAAATTTCTAAGTATTGAGGTTTGTAGGAGATTGTTTGTTTTTGTATTTCTCCTTTGTCTGGTTTTTCTATGCCTGCTAATAATTTTAAGAAAGTTGTTTTACCCAAACCATTTGAACCCATTACACATAATACTTCCTGCTTGTAAATATCTCCTTTAGATGTTTTTAATTTGAAAGTTTTGTATGATTTTTCCAGTTCTGGGAATGAGAATAAAATATCTTTTGATTTTGGTCTTTCTTTTGGTGATTTTTGGAATTTTATTGAGTAATTTCTGAAACGAACATTGTCTTCTGGGAGATAGCCATCCAGGTATTCATTTATTCCTCTTCTAATTGCTTTTGGCTGTGAGATTATACCATAAGCTGCTGGTTCTCCGTAGATAATTTGTATTTCATCTGAGATGTAGTCTAAAGTTGCCAAGTCATGCTCAATTACTATAACTGTTGCATTTTTTGCTAATTTTTTTATTATGTTAGCTGCTTTAATTCTGTGTGTTATATCTAAGAAAGATGTTGGTTCATCAAAATAATATATTTCTGCTTTTTTTATTATTGCTGCAATTATTGCAAGTCTTTGGAGTTCACCGCCAGATAATTCATTTATTTTTCTATTTTTTATATTTTCTATGTCTAATTGTTTTAGGAGGTTTTCTCCTTGTTTTTTTTCATCTATTTTTTTGATTAAGTCTATAACTTTTTTATTTTTGTATAATTTTGCTAATAATTCTACTCTTTGCGGTTTGTAAGAAACTTTAATTTTATTTGAGAAGAGATTTTTGAAATAATTTGCTAGGTATGTGTTTGAGTATTTGTTTATTATTTCTTTATTATCTGGTTGAGTTTCTAAGTTACCTAGGTTTGGCTTTATTGAGTTTGTTAATATTTGCAATGAAGTTGATTTACCTATACCATTTCTTCCTATGATTCCTATTATTTTATTTTTTTTGATTGTTGGCAGGTTGAAAAGTTCAAACTGGTTTGCTCCATATCTGTGAATTGGGTTTTCTAGTTTTTCCGGAAGATTTACAATTTGGATTGCCTGGAATGGGCAACGATTTTGACAGATTCCACAACCTGTGCAGAGGTCTTCATTTATTGTTATTTTTTCTTTTTTTATTATGCAGTCCTGCTTTGTTCTGTTAACTGGGCAGAGTTTTACACAGAGATAGGCGCAACTATTTGGAGCACAATCTTCTCTTTTTACTATGGCTATTCTTGACATATTTGTGTTTATAGTGGTAAGTTATATAAATGTGATTATTTTGGTAAATTTATGGTTAAGTGTGCTATATGCAAGGGGAAGGTTGAAGAATTATTTTTAGGGAAAATAAAGGGAAGTTATGTTAAGAAGAAAGTGGTTTGCAGTAAGTGCCAGAGCAAGTATAAGGATAAATTGAAAGAGAAAGTTTAATAAATTACTATTTCTAATTTTATATTATGCGAGGGTTCCGGAGTGGTCAAACAGGTTTTAGTATTTAAGACCTGGGCTTAACGGGCAGGAAAGAAATTTGCCAAACTTAAGTCCTTCTTGAAGAAATCCTGTGGCTTAGTGCCTACGCAGGTTCGAACCCTGTCCCTCGCATTTATATTTATCGCCTCGGTGGCTCAGTCTGGTAGAGTATTGCCATGGTAAGGCAACGGTCGAGAGTTCGAATCTCTCCCGAGGCTTTTGAGAAAATGAGATTAACGATACTAGGTCCTCCTGGAAGTGGAAAGGGAAGTTATGCTTCTAGACTGGGTAATAATTTTAAAGTTGATGTTATTTCTGTTGGTGATATTTTAAGAGAAGAAGTTAGTAATAAAAGTGAGTTGGGTTTGAAAGTTAAAAAATTTATGAGTAAAGGCGGGTTAGTCCCTGATGAAATTATACTTGAGATTGTAAATGAAAGAGTGGCTGGAAAAGATGATGTTGTTTTTGACGGCTTTCCAAGAACTATGAAGCAGATAAATGTTGATGTTGACAAGGCTGTAAATTTAGTTTGTTCTGATGAGGTTATAATAACAAGAATGTTAAACAGAAGAATTTGTAATAAGTGCAAGAAAATTTATAATATAATTACTGAGAAACCTAAGAAAGAAAATAAGTGTGATGTTTGCAATGGGAAGTTGGTTTCTAGAAGTGACCAGACAGAAGATGTAATTAGGGAAAGATTGAAAGTTTTTAAGAGAGAGACTTTGCCTGTTATTAATTATTACAAGAAGAATGGATTATTAATTGATATTGATGGTGAGAGAAGTATAGATGAGGTTTATATTGATATTAGGAAATTATTTAAATTAAAGAAATAATAATTATTTTATGAATAAAAAAGGACAGGTTTATATTATAGGTGCTTTGATTTTAAGTGTAGCTTTGTTTATGCTGATATCTCAAACTAATTTTGTTCAGAGAATTTTATTTGAAGATGATTTTGAGCAGATTTCCAAAAATTTTGATGTTGAGAGCGGTAAGTTTATGAATACATTGTTAGCTGGAGACAGTGATTTAACTGAGGTAGAACTTATGGGTGAATTTACAAGTTTTACTCATGCTTTTACTGAGTATGCGAAAGTTGAAAATCCTGAATTTGAGTTTGTTTATGTTTTAGATTATAAAGATATACCTTTGGTTGGGTATTATTTACAAACTGAGGATGTTGAGTTTAGACCTGAAATTAGAGCTACTCTTGTTACTATGGATGCTAGTATGCAGGTTGGAGATACAGGAGTTTCTATAGCTATACCTAGAGAATCAACAGTTGTTAATGGTACAATAAATTCTATTAAAATTAGAGATATAGAATATTCTTTAATTTTACAACCAAATATTCCACAGTTAATAATAATAAGCAGGGAAGAAAAAGGTAATCAAACTAAAGTTTATTTAAATGAAGAATTTGTAACAGGAGAGAAGGTGATTTAAGATGAAAAAAGGACAAGGTCAAATGGTAGCTTTTGTTTTGCTAGTTGGTTTTACAGTTGTAATAGGTATAATGGTTGGAGGTTGGATGATAAGACAGTCAGGGAGATTTGAAAAAAGTTTTGATAAATCTGAAGCAGAGCAGAGATGTGCTGAAGTTTCTATAGCTCCTATTTGTAATGGGCAAGTTTTTGCAGGGATAAAAAATACTGGTTCTTATAAAATTATACTTAAGGCTAATAACCAATACATTGGTAGTGAATTAACTCTTAATGAGGAAACTGCAACGATAAATTTAAAAACACCCCTTACTGTTATTCCTTTTATAAAAATAGAGGGAAAAGAATATGGTTGTCCAAATAGAGATTTGATAATAGATGAAAATATTTGTATCTAAAATGAATAAGAAAGGAATAAGTCCATTAATTGCTACAGTTTTGTTAGTTAGTTTTGTTGTTATACTAGCTAGTGTGATATTATTCTGGGGAAAGCAGTATGTTACTGAATTAATGGAGAAAAAAGGTGAAGTGGCTGCTATTAAATTAGAATGTGAGAGTAATGTTGGTATGGAAATTTTAGGTGTTAGTAGTGATGGAGTTACAATAAGAAATACTGGAACTAATAAAATAAATGGTTTTATATTAAAATTTGATAATGGTGATTCAGGGCAGGATAATAGTGTGCTCAATTCTTATGACCAGATTGTTATTGATATTAATAGGTATATAATTTCTGGCACTCCTACACAGGTTAATATTATACCTTTAGTTAGGCCAGCTGGTATAGGAGCTCCACCAATTCCATGTTCAAGTAAAAATAAATTAGTTAGAATATAGGAGGTTAAAATATGAATAAGAAAGGTATAAGTCCTTTGATTGGTACAGTTTTATTAGTTGCTATAGTTATTGCAATGATTTTGTTGATAATGCCATGGATGACAAAGACAATTAAAACTCAACAAGAGAAAACTACAGAAGCTACAAGACAATTTGATTGTGTTACTGAGCTTAATTTTGATTTGAAAGAAGGAGATAATGGAAAGATTATGGTTGATAACAGAGGCAATGTTGATATTACAAAATTAATATTTAGATTGTATGGTCCTGGTGGCGGACTTGCTGATGTAACAATTGATAATCCTAATATAATAAGTCCTGGAACAGATGAAACTGTTGTAGTTGGTGCTTATGGTATAGTGACTTTTGATGATATAGTATGTGATGGAACTGATGTAGTAAGAGTTGAAGCTATAGCTACAATATCATCTGGCGGAAAGGACTTAACATGCGGAGATGTTCCAAGAGATTATGAATGTTAATTTTTTTATTTTTTTAAAATGAAAGGATGGAAAATAGGTGGAATAGTAAGCTTTGGTATAGTTAGTTTGATTTATGGAGCAATAGTTTATTTTTTAGCTAAAACAAGTGCTACTGCTGAGATTTTTAGTGTTTTAAAAACTTATCCTGTGATTGTTTTGATTTTTGTTCCGATAGGAATAATTCTTGGCTTGATTGTTAGTGCATTAAAATTCTTTTTTGAGCCTAAGAAACCTAAAAGGAAAAAAGGACAGATATGGGTTTCTACTGTTTTGTATATATCTTTAAGTTTGGTAGCTATGACAGTGATTTTAGGAGCTGGATTACCTATGCTTAACAGGATGAAAGAGAGAAATACTGTTATAGAATCAAAGACAATGATGCATGCTGTATCTGATGCTATATCTACTGTTGTTACTGAAGGTCCTGGAAGCAGGAGAGTATTAGATCCTGTTATAATAAAAGGTGGTAAATTAATTTTTGATACTAATCCTACTAATAAAGTTAGATGGGAGATGAAGACAGAAACTATGCTGATGGAGTCCTGCCCTTTAGATGAAATTGATGAAAATAATGAGTGCAGTGATACTAATTTAATTCAAAGAGAAGGGGATGTAGAGATGTATTTGCTTGATACTTTTGTTGTAGATGAGTATATGGTAAATTTATTATTAGATTATAGTAATAAAGGAATAAATATTGAATACACTGAAAATAATAAAATAAAAGGCCCTTTAGTTGGAAGTTATTTAATTGCTATAAGCAATGATGGTAAAGCTAATGAAAAAGTAACTGTTGGCATTTATGTGAGTTAAACCGCAAATTATATAAGTTTAAATTCTATTTTTAAGTTAAACTAGTTGGTGATATATTTGGATAAAAAAGAGGTAAAAAAAGATTGGTATGATTATTTTTTGATGATAGTTATTATAACTTTTACAATATTGTTAGTTATGATATTAATAAAGGAGGGATTTCCTTTACCATGAGAAAGTTTAGATTATTTGATTTATGGTTGATATTTTTATTTTTGTTATCTGTATATTTTATTCTTACAAGAATATTTGGGCATTCTGCAACTAATTTAACTATAATGATTGGATTATTTATTTTTTTAAGTAATATAGTTTTTAATCTTAACAGGGAGTTTGGTGAATTTAAAACTAAAACAATAAACAGTTTTGATAGAGCAAAGGAAGATATGGGTGAATTAAAACAAGATATGAGTGATTTAAAACAAGACATGGGTGATTTAAAACAAAATATGATTGAGATAAAGGGGTATGTTAAGAAATGAAAAAAGAGGTAAAAAAAGATTCTAAAAAAACACTTGAAAAAAAGAAAACAATAATTGTAAAGGCTAAGACTGAGAAAAAATTAAAAATTAGCACGGTTTTTAAGGTTGAAAAAGTAGAAACTCCTGTAATTCCTGATTTTAAAAGCAAAAGTGAGATTGATGTTAAGTATCCTTTAATCAAGCCTTTTGTTGATGTTCATATTCACTGGAGTGCAAAAAAGAAAGAAGTATTATATGAAATTTTAGAGCCTGAGTTAAATGAGAAAGAAATAAGGCTGTTTAAAATAGTAGAGTCTGGCTTGGAGGAATTAATCAGTCTGAGTTTTTTAGCTTTGAAAACAGAAGAGGCTGTGATTGAGTATTTAGAAAAGAATGTTAAAATTCTGCTAAATGAACTTAATATTAATGTGAATAAGGAAACTTTTGTCAAGATTATGTATTATATCTGGAGAAATTTTGTAGGCTTGAATAAGATAGAGTCTTTGATGAATGATTATTATATAGAAGATATAGAGTGCAATGGTCTGAATTCACCAATATATATAGTTCACAGAAAGTATAGAAATTTGAGAACCAATGTTATTTATAGAGATGAAAAGGGCTTGACAAGTTTTGTTGAGAAGTTAGCTCAGAAGTGCGGCAAATATATATCTTATGCTTCACCTATATTAGATGGTTCGCTGCCAGATGGCTCTAGAATTAATGCTACATATACGCAGGAGATTAGTTCAAAAGGTCCTACTTTTACTATCAGGAAATTTACAAAAGAGCCTTGGAGCCCAATAAAACTTATAGAATTTAAAACTGCAAGTCCTGAGCTGTTAGCTTATCTTTGGATGCTTGTTGAGCATGAGTCTAATATGATTGTTATTGGGGGGACTGGTTCTGGAAAAACTACTTTGCTAAATGTTTTAGCTTTTTTTATACCTCCTGCTGCAAGAGTTGTAAGTATTGAAGACAGTGTTACAGGGGATTCTAGAATAATAATAAATAAAAATGGAAAAATTAGTAATGTTACTATAAAAGATTTTGTTGATAATAGAATAAATGCTAAGGTAATGACTATTAATAAAAAAGGCAAAATAATTTTTGTTAAACCTTCTGATTATATTAAACATGCTGTTAAAAAAGATATTTATGAGGTTGTAACCTCTACTGGAAGGAAAATAAAAGTTACTAAAGACCATTCTCTTTTTTCATTAGGGGATGATGCTTTATTAAAAGAAGTAAAACCAACTGACTTAAAAGAAAATAAATCCTTTATAGCTGTTCCAAGAGCTCTCCCTATTTGCGGACAAGAAGTTAAAGAAATAGATCTTATTAAACATTTACATCATTTTAAAAAAGATTTCTTAGTTGGAGAGCCTGTTAGTAAAATATTTGAAAATTATTCTTATAAACAATTAGGTGTTGCAAAAGAAAGATATAGATGGTGGAAGAGATATAATTTAATAAATATTGAAGAATTTTTAAAATTGGATATTAAATTTTCTTATAATGAGTTAAAAAAATTGAGGATAAAAAGTAAAAATACTTCTTCTATTCCTTGCTTGTTTAAAATTGACAAAGAATTTTTAGAGTTTTGTGGATTATGGGTGGGGGATGGAAGTTATGATAATTATAATAAGAATTCTGTAATTTTATCTAATTCAGATAATGAATGCAGAGAAATATTTAGAAAAATTTCCAGGTATTTAAATTGTGGTTATTCTGAAATGAATGATGGTGGTGTTTCTTTAAGACTTCATAGCACTGTTTTTTACAAATTTATGAAAAAAGTTTTAAAGTTTGATGGGTACTCTAGTACAAAGAAGATACCAAATTTTATGTTTAACCTTTCTAATGAACAAATTAAACATTTTCTTAGAGGGTATTTTAGTGCAGACGGAACAGTTTTGAAATATGAAGTTTCCTGCACATCCCAGAGTTATGAATTATTACAAGATTTACAATCTTTGTTTTTGAGATTAAATATTATATCTAGAATAAATGATTCTAAAAGAAAAGATAAATGCATTAGTATGTCTGTGTCTAGTTTTGAAAATATAAACAGATTTAAAGAAATAAACTTTTTGCAAAAAAGAAAAAATGATAAATTAAATTTGTTAAATAAAAAAGCACATCATTCCTGCTCTGATGTTATTCCTTTAAGTGTGTCTAAAATGCATAAATTAAATGAAATTTCAAATACAAAATTAGATTGGGGTTATTTAAATGGCTTTAATAATATTGGAAGACCTTATTTACAAAGAATTGCCCCTGTTGGTTCAGAATTTAATGATGTTTCACATACAGATATTTTGTGGGATAAAGTTAAGAAAGTTAAGAAAATTAGTTCTAATGAAATTGAGGTATTTGATTTAAGTATTCCAAAATATGAAAAATTCTTGTGTAATAATATTTTTGTTCATAACACAAAAGAATTAGCATTGATGCATGAAAACTGGCTGCCAAGTGTAGCAAGAAAAGGCTTGGGTATGGGTGCTAAGGAAGGTTATGGTGAGATAAGTTTGTTTGATTTGTTAAAAGCAAGTTTTAGGCAGAGACCTGATTATGTTATTGTCGGTGAAATTAGAGGCAAAGAAGCTTATGTTTTATTCCAGGGTATGTCAAGTGGACATCCTTCATATGGAACAATGCATGCTGAGGATGTTGAGACTATGGTCAGAAGATTAGAAACTCCTCCTATTAATTTATCTCCTGCTTTGGTTGAAAGTCTTGATGCTGTTATTGTTATGACTCAGGCTAAGATGAGAAAAAAACCAATCAGAAGAGTAAAACAAATTACAGAAATTATTAAAATTGGTGAGCAGCCTGGAAGTTTGCAAACAAATATGCCTTTTATGTGGGATCCTAGAACAGACAAGTTTTATTTTAAGCTTGACAGTTATGTTTTAAAAAAGTTGGTAGCAAAGAGCGGTATGTCCCAACAGGAATTATTTAATGAATTTAAGATGAGAACTAAATTGTTAATGACTTTATATCAGAAGAAAATTTTTGGTTTTAAAGAAGTTTATGATGTTATAAACTCTTATTATAAAGATTCAAAGGAAGTTTTGAAAAAATTTAATATTTCTTAAAATGTCTATTGAAACAATCCAGCAAAATATGAAGAGTGTTTTAGAAGTTATTAAAGGCTATAATGAGCTGATAGGTATTAGAAATACAACTACAGATAAGAAAAAATTAGCTAATGTTGAAAAAGAGATGGATAAGAAAAGAGAATATATTTTGAAATTGTTGGGGAAGGTAAAAGACTTAATTGAGGAAGAAAAGAAAAATGTCCCGCATTGAAAATTATATAAAACAAAATACTGGTGTTTTGGAAGATTTGGAACATTTGAAGACTAAGAGAGATAGATTTTTTAAAGATATTAAAGATAAGAGCAAGCGAGAGTCTCTTCTTAAAGGCAAAGATGAAAAGTATTGGGAAAAATATTTTGGAAAGAAAATTTCTGATATGCTTGGTGATGTTGAGAACTTAAACAACCAGGTTGCTGAAATTTTAATTGACAAGGAGTTTAAAAAAGAAGATACTATTAGTGTCGGGAAGTTTTCTAGATTAAACAAAAAAGAATTGAAAAATTTAATCAAAGAGTTAAAAATAGAAAAAGGGGATTTGAAGAGAGCTTTGAAAAGAAAAGAAAAAATTTCTACTAAAGAGATAAAATATACATTGTATGAAACTACAAAATATGGAAAGTTAGCTAACAGATTTGTTGAGAGACTGACTTTATATTTGAATAGAAATTATCCTACTTTTTTTAAGGGTGAGCATAAAGCCTTGAAGTCTTCTGGTATACAAATTTTATCAAAGACTTATGACAGCATTGTTATATTTTCAAGTATACTAACTTTTATTGGTGTTTTGTTTTTAGTTTTAATTGGTTCTTTGGTTTTACAAGCTGGTGTTGTGTCTAGTTTGATAAGAGGGGTTAGTTTTGCTTTTTTAGGTGCGGTTGCAATGTTTGGTTTTTTGTATTATTATCCGAGTGTTGTGGTTGGAAGCAAGAATAAAGCTATAAAAAATGATCTGCCTTTTGTTATAATTCATATGGCTGCTGTTGCTGGCTCTGGTGCTCAGCCGATTAGTATGTTTAATTTAGTTTTAAGCTCTGGAGAGTACAAGGGTATAGAGAGTGAGATTAGAAAGATTGTAAATTATGTTAATTTGTTTGGCTATAGTTTGACTAATGCTTTGAGAACTGTTGCTGTAACAACTCCATGCAGGGCTTTTCGCGAATTGTTGACTGGTGTAGTTGCTACTGTTGAAACCGGCGGTGATTTGAAAGGTTATTTGAAATCAAAAGCTGATGATGCTATGAATACATATAAAATGGATAGAAAAAAATATACTGATACTTTAGCAACTTATTCAGATATTTATACTGGTGCTTTTATTGCTGCGCCTTTATTGTTTTTAGTTACTCTGGCTATAATAAATAGAATTGGTGGGCAGCTTGGAAGCATGGATGTTAAGACATTAGCTATGATTGGAACATTTGGAGTTATTCCTTTTTTGAATGTAGCTTATGCTATATTTTTGAGTATGGTGCAACCTGAAGTATGATGACAAATTTAAAAGATGTAGAAACTTTATGGAAATTTGGGGAAGAATAAGATGAGAATAAAATTCAGAAAAATATATTTGGTAAGCATTTTCATAGCTGTGATTATATTAGGCATTAATTTATTTATTTATTTTTTTACTGAAAGTTTTCTTAGAAGATTTTTTTGGCCAATATTTATTTTATCTTTGACTATAGGCTGGCTGCATTTCTGGATTGATTATTACAAGGAAATTAAAAGACAGAAAGGTATTGAGCTGCAATTTTTAGAGTTTGTGAGAAGTTTGGTTGAGACTGTTAAATCCGGCATAACAATTCCTATGAGTATAATGCATGTTTCCAAAGAAGATTTTGGTGATTTGACACCTTATATTAAAAAATTATCACACCAGGTTGAGTGGGGTATTCCTCTTCATAAAGCTTTGATTATATTTGCAGATGATACTGGAAATTCTGTAATCAAGAGAAGCATATCTATAATTATAGAAGCTGATGAATCCGGCGGTGATATAGCTGATGTTATGGCCTCTGTTGCTGAGAGTGTTATTAGTGTTAAAAAAATGAAGGAAGAAAGAAGAGCAAGTACTTATTCACAAGTTGTTCAGGGGTATATAGTATTTTTCATATTCATTGGTATAATGCTTGTTTTGCAATTGTGGCTGTTTCCTAAATTAAGTGCTTTAACTATGGGCGGTGGTTTGGGTGCATTAGGTATGGCTGGCAGCGGAACAGGAGCAGAGCCTGTTAATCTTGATTTTGTATTTGTTGGATTAATATTAATACAAGGATTTTTTGCAGGGATAATGATAGGCAAGTTTTCAGAAGGAACATTAAAACAAGGTTTAATACATTCCTTAATTTTAATGACATCAGCTGCCATGATTATTACAACTGCCAGAGGGGGTTTGTTATGAACAAGAAAGGAGGGCATGTAGACTGGGTAATCAGCATGGGTATATTTATTATTTATATATTTGCACTTTTTGTTTTATTAAGACCTGGTGTTAAACCTATTTACAGGCCTACAGCTTTGCTTGATAATTTAGAAGAGCAGTTTAATGAAGATGTTATATGGGTTGTTAAGACTGTTCCTTTGTTTATTAGAAAATGCAGAACATCACCTGAAAGAGAAAGTCCTTCTGAGATTAGTGTTGATGATGAAAATGGAAACTGGACATTAGCTGGTGTTAAAGATATTAATGGAGAATCTAAATCTAAAACACTTATTTGTGATATTGAATTTGTTTTTAAAAAAAATGAAAATTATTTTCCTTTTTATTTTTATTTTTATGAATCATTAGAAGGTATTCCAAATTTTATGGTGAAATGTGTACCTGATGATCCTGATTATTGTAATGCTGAGCTTGGTATTGTTGGAAATATTAGAGGTTTAAATTATGAAGTTTTGAGTAGTTTGGATTATGCTGAGTTGAAAAGTGAGTGGGGAATTCCTCAAGAAAAAGAATTTTCAATTTATGTTGATGAGATTGACGGCAGTACTTATGATTATAATATAGAAAGTGTGAAACCTTCTGAACAGGCAAATGTTTTTGTGAGAAGGATTGATAATCAAATAGTTAATGAAAATGGATATACTGTTCCTGTGGTTGTATATTTGAGAGTATGGTAGGCAAGAAAGGTTTTATAAGAACAATGGAAGCTGTTATAGCAATTCTTTTAGTTCTTGGTTTTTTACTTTATATTTTACCTAGGACACCTGTGTTAGCTGAGTCTAGTATTCCTGAAGGTATAGAGTCTGCTAGAAGTTTTATTTTGATGGAATTTTTAACTAATAAGAAAATTAGAGAGTGTGTTAATTCTGTTTCAATAGCTCCTATTGCTGGTTCCAATGGGTTTGATTGTTTAAAAGCTCCATATGCAAATTCTGATTGTGTTTCAATTATTGAAGAATTTTTAGATAGACATTTAGTTCCTGGTTTTGAATATCATTGTGAGGTATGTAATAAAGTAGGTCCTTGTACTGGATTACCTTCAAAGACAATTGAGAAGTCTGTTTATCCTGGTGCTATATTTATATATTTTAGTGATAATGTGAAGTATGTTAGAGTTTATTTTTGGAGAAAGTGAATTATTTATGGAGAATATGAAGGTCCGACATCAAGAGCAGGATTATTTGTTAAATTTATTTGATTAGTTCCATCAGAATTCATACTATAAATTTCACTATTTCCATCTCTAAGTGAAGTAAACATAATTTTTGTTCCGTCAGGAGACCAAGAAGGATATTCATCCCAAGCAGGATTATTTGTTAAATTTGTTTGATTAGTTCCATTCGCATTCATAACATAAATTTCATTATTTCCATCCCTGTCTGAATAAAAAACTATTTTTGTTCCGTCAGGAGACCATGTAGGTTTATAGTCATTAGCAGAGTTATTTGTTAAATTTATTTGATTAGTTCCATCAGAATTCATAACATAAATTTCATAATTTCCATCTTTGGATGAAGCAAAAGCTATTTTTGTTCCGTCAGGAGACCATGTAGGCCTATAATCATAATAAGAATTATTTGTTAATCTTACTAATCCAGAACCATCTGAATTCATAACATAAATCTCAGTATTTCCACCTCTTGTTGAATTAAAAGCTATTTTTGTTCCATCATGTGACCAAGAAGGATATTCATCTGGAGTAGGATTATTTGTTAAATTTATTTGATTAGTTCCATCAGAATTCATACTATAAATTTCACTATTTCCATCCCTCTCTGTAATAAAGGCTATTTTATTTCCATCAGGTGATAGAGAAGGAAATTTATCGTAAGCAGAGTTATTAGTTAATCTTGTTTGTTCTGTTCCATCTGCATTCATAATATAAATTTCCCTATTTCCATCTCTATCTGAGTAGAAAACAATTTTTTGTAAATTATTATTGATAGAAATACTTCTTTCTCCTTTTTGTCCATTTCCTCCAGCATCAGAAGGAATTATTCTAAGTTTGACTATTTCTTCTAATGTTAAACCAAGATTATCAACTTTTGAATCCCAAACAAATATATGATTTGTTCCAGTTAAAGAAGAAGTTAAATTAGTTATACCATCACTACCTATTCCTTGTGTTGCTGTAAAAAAAGTAAGGTCATCTTTAGAATATTCTACTAAGAGATTACATAAATCTAGTTCAGTATCTTTTAAATTATAAGGTATAGTAATGTTTCCAGAAAAAGTTCCTCTTAAATAAGGCATTTCAACTATAGGTCTAGTATTACTCACACTAATACCATCTACTCTTACATGATATAACATACCAGTTCTATTTTCTCTATAAATATCATAAAAAATTTCATCTGGATTTAAACCAAGTATTTGAGATATATTACTTACATTTTCTATAACTTTGTCTCTAAAAAAACCAGCAGATTGTGCAAAAGTATTAATTCCCCATAAATCAGGCAATATTTGTAATAAATTTACAATAGCATCACTTTCATAAGTTTCATAAAAATCAGCTAGTTCTGACATAGGTATTGGTTCTGTATTTATTTTTTCTGTTCCTCCTGACCAGTTTATAGATTCTGGATGGAACCATGTTTTATATTCTGGGAGATTATCAGAAACTCTATCTGTTACTTTTGACATTAAAACTTCTAGGGTTTGAGGTTCTGAAGGTAATATTCTTAATTCAGCAATATAATCTTTTAATCCATCAATAGCAGGAATTTCAATAGAATGATTTACTGTATAAATATCTATATTAGCTAATAACTCTAAAGTTTTTTCATCTCTTACTATAATGTGATATGCATTTCCAGAAGTATCATTAATATCTACTTCACCTTGTACATCTGTTTTTTCTGGTCCAGTTGTTATTGGTGCAGGACCTCCAGAACCACCACTTCCATCATCTCCACAGCCACCAAATAAACCTACTGTAGCTCCAAATAAGTAAGGTAATGCCTTTTGTTTTATTCTGCTAAATAAACTTGGTTTTTCTTTGTTTGTTCTTGTTCTAAATCTTTGCATTTTTATGTTGATTAGTAAAGATTCACCTGTATATAAAGATTATTCCTTAATTAGGAAATTATATATATTCCTAGTAATTCTTTATTTTTATGCAGATTAAAAAAATATCAGAGATTAAATGGCAGATTCCTAAAACTGGTAAGATGAAAGTGCCTGCTGTGATTTATGCAAGTAAAAAATTGCTTGACAGTATAAAACAGGATAAAACTTTAGAACAGATACAAAATGTTGCTGCTTTGCCTGGTATTTATAAACATGCTATTGCTCTACCTGATGCTCACCAAGGCTACGGATTTCCAATTGGTGGTGTAGCTGCTCTGGATTTTGAAAAAGGTGGATTAAGTCCTGGTGGCATTGGATATGACATAAATTGTGGAGTAAGAATGCTTAGAACTAATTTAACCAGAGAGGATGTTCTAAAAAAAGTTAATGATGTTTTGAATAATATGTTTGAGGCTGTGCCTGCTGGTTTGGGAAGCAAGAGTGATATTAAATTAAGTGATAAAGATTTGGATAAAGTTTTGAATTATGGTGCTAAGTGGGCAGTTGAGAATGGTTATGGAACTAAAGATGATTTGGAATATTGCGAGGAAAATGGTTCAATGAAAGGTGCTGATTCTTCTAAAATTTCAAGTCATGCAAAGGCTAGAGGAAGAAGCCAGCTTGATTCTTTAGGCGCTGGAAATCATTTTTTGGAAGTCCAGTATGTTGATAAAATCTTTGACAAGAAAATTGCTAAGATATTTGGTATTGAAAAAGAAGGACAGGTAACTATAATGATACACTGCGGCTCTAGAGGTTTGGGGCATCAGGTTTGCACTGATTATCTGAGAGAAATGGAGAGAACTTATCCTGAGCCAATAAAAAGTTTACCTGACAGAGAATTAGTTTATGCTCCTGCTGGTTCTAAATTATGCAAAGATTATTATGGTGCTATGGCTGCTAGTGCAAATTTTGCATGGTGCAACAGGCATATAATTGCTCATCATATTAGAAAAGTTTTTGAGAAGATGTTTAAATGTGAAGTTAAAACAATTTATGATGTTGCACATAATATAGCCAAGGTTGAAGAGCATGTTATTGATGGGAAAAAAGTAAAGGTGTATATGCACAGAAAAGGAGGCACCAGAGCTTTTGGTCCTGGTCATAAAGATGTTTCTAAAATGTATAGAAAGGTTGGACAGCCAATAATTATTCCTGGAAGTATGGGGACTGCAAGTTATTTGCTGGTTGGAACTGAAAAAGGTATGAAAGAAACTTTTGGTTCTACTGCACATGGTGCTGGGAGGATAATGAGCAGAGCCCAGGCTAAAAAAGAGTTTAGAGGAGAAGTAGTTAAGAAAGAATTAGAGAAAGATAAAATATATATCAAGAGCCACAGCTGGAAGGGTATATCAGAAGAGGCTCCTTTGGCTTATAAGGACATAGATGAGGTAGTCAGGGTGAGTCATGAGGCTGGCATTGGTAATTTAGTTGCTCGGGTAAGGCCTATAGCAGTGATAAAAGGTTAGTAAAGAATATATAATAAACCACCAAAACATTTATTAAGAAAATTTGTTTAGAGTTATAATAATAGAGGGATAAATTTGATAAAAATAATTAAAAATTTTGTTAAACGTATGATTTTTCAGATATTTAAAAGAAAGAGTTCTATAAAGCTTGGTTTGTATGGGCCTGTGAACAGCGGAAAGACGACTCTTGCAAATAAAATATGCAAAGACTGGATTGGAGAAACAATGGGCAAAGCAAGCAAGATTCCACACGAAACCAGGAAGATAGGTATGAAAGAAAAAGTGGAAATAAAATCAAAAGGAAGAGAAATGTTATTTAATCTGGTTGATACTCCTGGTATTGCTACAAAAATTGATTATGAAGAATTTACTAAAAAGTTTAAATTAAAAAAAGATGCAGCAAAGAAGAGAGCTAAGGAAGCTACAAAAGGTGTGATTGAAGCTATAAAATGGCTTGATGACATGGATGCTGTTTTAGTTGTTCTTGATTCTACAATTAATCCTTATTCACAAGTTAATATAACTATAATTGGAAATTTAGCTGCTAGAAAAATTCCTGTTTTAGTTGTTGCTAATAAAATAGACTTAAAGAGGGCAAATTTGAAAAAAGTAGAGAGTGCTTTTCCACAGTATGATGTAGTGGGTGTTAGTGCAGAAAAGGGTCATAATATGGAAGAGTTTTATGAATCTCTCTTTAGGGTGGTGAAATAAAAAATGTTAACTTTACAATTTGTTCCTTACTCAGATATTGTCTATTTAAGTTCTGAAGAAAGAATAAATAAATTACTTGATATAGTTAAGAAGGATAATATAGTTTTGATGCAGGGGCGCTTAAAACCTGTTGAGGAAACTAAATTAATACAACATACAATGGAAATAATTGACAAGGATTTTAAAGGCATAGAAATTTGCACAATTTATCCTGAAGAGAAAAGTATGAAGATATTCAGGAAGTTGACTACAAGTGTTATTAAAGGTTTATTGGGGCACAGGGATGGGATAACTATAGTTGGTCCTGCTAGTGTTGTTAAGGAAATTAAGAGAGATCCTAATAAGATTTATTTGTATACTTTTGATAACAAGAAAAATAATTCCAAAAAAAGGAGAAAATAATGCCACACCAATGTGTCAGGTGCAATAAATTATATGATGATGGTTCTAAAGAGATATTAACAGGCTGTAGTTGTGGCGGGAGATTCTTTTTTTTTATACGTAAGGAGAAATTAGGAGAAGCTAAACAAGTAACTAAGAAATTAGAGAAGATGAGTGTTCCTGAGAAAATACAAATGGAAGAAGATGTTCTGGATATAATTGGTGAGAAAGAAGATGACAAACCAATTATTCTTGATTTAGAGACAATAAAAGTTCTTGGTTCTGGGAAATATGAATTAGATTTGGTTGATATGTTCAAAGGGAAGCCTCTAGTTTTTAAATTAGAAGATGGAAAATATTTTATTGACATTGCTGAAAGTTTTCAGGCAAAAGATTTAGATGTTGAGGAAGAGTTTAAGAAGGAAGAATAATTTCTTTTAGTAAACTGTTTATGCAGTTCATGTTTGTGTC
>CBFDDQ010000001.1:0-40860 GCA_965603615.1 Candidatus Woesearchaeota archaeon | reverse complement strand
TGAATGATAAATTTTTTGAAAAATTAAAAGAGAAAATACAATCTTTTTTTGATAAAACTGGTAGCCATTCTTTTGAACATACCCAGAGAGTTTAT
The DNA here is from genome assembly GCA_965603615.1 of Candidatus Woesearchaeota archaeon. Lineage (GTDB taxonomy): Archaea > Nanobdellota > Nanobdellia > SCGC-AAA011-G17 > JACPIM01 > CBFCXS01. Next base: position 40,765 of record CBFDDQ010000001.1, on the reverse strand, counting down.
AACCTTTGTATTAAAATAGCTAAAACTGAAAAAGTAGATATAGACATTTTAAAAGCTTCTGCTTTATTACATGATATTGCAAGAAGAAAACAAAATAAAAAAGAAGTAGAATGTCATGCTGAAGGTGGAGCAGAGATAGCTAAAAATATTCTGAAAGACATGAAGTTTCCTAAAGAAAAAATAAAGAATATTTGTTATGCTATCAAAGTTCACAGATATAGTAAAGGAATAAAACCAAAAACTAAGGAAGCTGAAATTATTCAAGATGCAGATAGATTAGATGCTTTAGGGGCAATAACTATAGCAAGGATTTTTGATTTTGGTGCAAGACTTGATAGACCTATGTTTAATCCTAAAATAAAAATTAAAGAATATAAACATAATACTTTATCTGATACATCAATAAATCATTTTTATGAAAAAATTTTAAAAATTAAACCTGAAACATTTCATACAAAAGAAGCAAGAGAAATTGCTAAAGAAAGATATGCATTTACAAAAGAATTTGTTGATAGATTTATTAAAGAATGGAATGGTGAGTTTTGAAATGAGTGATGAAGATTTTATAAAATCAGGTGAAATTGCAAAGAAAGCAAGGGAATATGGTAAAGGTTTAGTAAGAGATGGTGTGAAATTTATAGATATAGCTGACAAGATTGAAGCTAAGATAATTGAACTTGGAGGCAAGCCTGGATTTCCTGTTGATGTTTCTGTGAATAGTATGGCTGCACATGACTGCCCTGTATATAATGATGAAAGAAAAATAGAGAAAGGTGATTTAGTTAAGCTGGATATTGGAGTGCATGTAAATGGAGCTGTGACTGACACTGCTGTGACTGTTGGACTAAGTGATGAACATAAAAAATTAATTGAAGCAAGTGAAAAAGCTTTGGAAGAAGCAATAAAATTAGCAAAGCCTAGTGTAAAGGTTGGTGAAATTGGAAAGAAAATACAAGAGGTAATACAAAGTTATGGTTTTTCTCCAATTAAAAATTTATCAGGGCATGGTATTGGTTTGTATGAAGTTCATTCTGGAATAACTATTCCTAATCATGATAATGGTGATGAAACAGAATTAGAAGAAGGAATGAAAATTGCTATAGAACCATTTTCAACTACAGGTGAGGGGAAGGTGAAAGAAGGAAAAGATTCTGAAGTTTATGAAATTATTAACCTGAAAAATACAAGAAACAGAATAGCAAGAGATATTTTAAAGTTTGCAGCTGAGGAATATAAAGAGCTGCCTTTTTGCTCCAGATGGTTAATTAAAAAATTTGGATTGAAAGCTAAGTTTGGATTGAAATTATTAGAGCGGGATGAAATAATAAAACAATTTAAACAATTGCCTGAGATTTCTAAAGGTTTTGTAAGCCAAGCAGAACATAGCTTGATTGTTGGCGGAAAAGTTTTAACCTAAATAACCAGGTTTTTCTGTAACTATTGCTTTAGCTCTCTCTGATAGTTCAGCTTCAACTTCTTTGTACTTTTTAAGATCATGCTGGCTTAAAGAAGGTGTTATTTTTTCTATAGCTTCTTTGAAATGTTTTAACCCTACTTGGTCTGTTTCCATGTTTTCTCTTAGAGCAATCATACCAGCTTCCCTGCAAATACCTTCTATGTCTGCTCCAACATATCCTGTTGATAATTCTGCTAATTTTTTTAAATCAACATCTTTAGCCAGAGGCATATCTTTTGTGTGAATTTCAAATATTTGTTTTCTTGTTTCTAATTTAGGTATAGTTGTTGATATAACTCTATCAAATCTTCCTGGTCTTAATAATGAAGGATCAATTAAATCAGGCCTGTTAGAAGCTGCAATAATTACTACATCATGCAATTCTTCCAATCCATCCATTTCTGTCAGCAATTGATTTACTACACGCTCAGTTGCCTTTGAACCATCTCCCATATCTCTTCTTCCTGCTATTGAATCTATTTCATCAAAGAATATTATGGTTGGTGCTGTCTGCCTTGCTTTTTCAAATATTTTTCTTATTCCTTTTTCTGAATCTCCAACCCATTTTGAAATTAATTCAGGACCTTTTACTGAAATGAAATTAGATTCTGATTCATTTGCTACTGCTTTAGCTAAAAGTGTTTTACCTGTTCCTGGAGGACCATATAATAATATACCTCTTGGAGGTCTTATACCAATTTTATCAAACATATGAGGAAATTTTAAAGGCCATTCAACTGCTTCTTTTAATTTTTGTTTAATATCATCTAGACCAGCAATATCTTCCCATTTAACATTTGGTGTTTCTATTAATACTTCTCTCATTGCACTTGGTCTTACTAGTTTCAGAGCTGCTTTAAAATCTTCATTTGTAACTCTTAATTTTTCCAACATTTCTTTTGGTATTGATTCATCTTTTTTAAATTCAATTTGAGGCCATAATCTTCTTAGAACATACATAGCTGCTTCTTTACATAATGCTGAAAGGTCTGCACCTACAAAACCATGTGTAATATCTGCTAATTTTTTTAAATCAACATCTTTTCCAAGAGGCATGTTTCTTGTGTGAATCTTTAAAACATTTAGTCTTCCTTCTTTTGATGGAACACCTATATTAACTTCCCTGTCAAATCTTCCTGGTCTTCTTAATGCAGGGTCTAATGCATTTGGCCTGTTTGTTGCACCTATAACTATAACTTTTCCTCTTGATTTCATACCATCCATTGTTGCTAATAGTTGAGCTACCATTCTTCTTTCAACTTCACCATATGTTTCTTCTCTTTTTGGAGCTATAGAATCTATTTCATCTATAAATATAATTGATGGTGAATTTTTTTCTGCTTCTTCAAATAAATCCCTAATTCTTTTTTCACTATCTCCATAAAATTTTGATGTTAATTCCGGGCCATTTACTAATAAAAAATTAGCTTCTGATTCATTTGCTACTGCTTTAGCTAAAAGTGTTTTACCTGTTCCTGGAGGTCCGTGCAAAAGAACTCCTTTTGGTGGTTCAACTCCAAGCCTTTCAAATATTTCTGGATGTTTTAATGGCAGTTCCACCATTTCTCTTATTTTTGTAATTTCTTCCTGTAAACCACCTATATCTTCATAAGTTACATCAGGTAAATGTTGTTCTTCAGAAACTTCAACTGCTTTTGGACTAACTTTCACTTCTGTTTCTTCTGTTATAATTACAGATTGTTTTGGGATTGCTTCAACTATCATAAATTTTAAATTACTAATACCAAATCCGCCCATAAATCCTGAGCCAAAAAAATCACCACTAAAAATATCTTCAAATGGAGAACCCATCATAGTTCTTCTTCTTGATCTTGTACCACCTAAAGCTACTAAATCTCCTTTTATAACTGCTCTGCCTAAAAGATTTTTTTTGAATACATAAGGGTCTGCCTGCACCATAACACCTTTTTGCGCTGGTGCTACTGTAATTGATTTTGCTTCTTTAATTTCGCTTTTTTTTACTCTGACTATTTCTCCTATACCTGTTTTAGCATTTTTTCTTAAAATACCATCCATTCTGATTATAGACTGGCCTATATCTGTTGGGTAAGCTCTGTCTACTATACCAACAGTTGTTCTTGAACCTTCAATTTCAATTATATCTCCTGGCCTGACATTTAAAGAACGCATGGTTTGAGAATCTATTCTAATTATACCTTTGTAAGCTTCTTCCTGCAAAGCTTCCTGCACTTTTAGTTTAATCATTTCTTGTTTTTTCATTTTTTAGTTCCTTATAAGTCTTTTCTTAAAGAAAAGAGATAATTTTTCTGGTTCTTCTAAACATAGAGATATCATCTGGTTCATTTGCCTGTTTATTTTGTTAAATTCATTTTGGAAATCTATAATCTCTCTTGGTATAGATACAGCATAGCTGTTTCCTACTAATCTTAGTTTTACACTAAATTGTTTATTTTTAATTTTTTGAAAATCTCTGTATTTTTGCTCGTCTGTTGGATGTATCCATTTTTTATTGCATTTATTACAATGCCAATATCTAATCTTATGACCATCTTTTATAACCATAGCTTTCTTTGTTTTTTTATTACAATCATTACATATTATTGTGTTTTCAAATATATCTGTCATTTTGTGTATACATTCTGTGTATACAGGGGGTATATAAATGTTATGGTTTTTTTATATAAATCCTTAAATATCTACTGAAAATATGAAGTAATATGATTAAAACAGGCTCTAAAGATTTAGATAAATTTTTGCAAGGATATAATAAAGAAATAACTTGTTTTTATGGTCCTGCAGCTAGTGGAAAAACTACTCTTTGTTTATTAGCTGCTATAGAATTAGCTAAGAATAATAAAAAAGTGGTATTTATAGATAGTGAGAATGGATTTAATGTAGACAGGGTAAGCCAGATTGCCGGGTGGAATTATATTAGTATATTAGACAAGATTTTATTAATAAAGGTGAATGATTTTAATGATCAGTGCAGGAAATTTGAGAATTTAGATAAATTTTCTAATATAGATTTAGTTGTGGTTGATAGTATGACTAATTTTTACAGAAAAGAAATACATAGAAATGCTGAAGAGACAAATAACAAATTAATAGAGCAAATGAAAATTTTAACTAGATTAATAAGAAAAGGTGTGCATGTTATGATAACAAGCCAGGTGTATAACAAATTTGATGAAGACAAGGTTAATTTTTTAGGTGGCAAAATACTGCAAAATTTTAGCAGGAGAATGATTGAATTGGAAAAAGAACCAAGGAGATTAAAATTAATAAAACCTGAAAATAAAGAATTTAATTTTGAGATTATTGATTGTGGTGTTATTTCTGCTTAATTTTTTCTATATATCTGCATTTTGGGTAATTACTACAACCTAAGAATGCACCATAAATAGATTTTCTTAATTTTAAAGGAGAATCACATTTAGGACATTTTTTTTCTTTTTTTCCTTGTTCTATATCTTCTAATTCTTTTCTTTGTTTTTTTGTATAATTTTTTAATTTTTCTGGACATTTGGAATTTATACAAATTATCTGCGGTGCTCTTCTTTTTTTAATAATTTTAACTTTATGATGTTTGCAAGTTTCACATATTTCCTTGGTTGGTTTAACAATAACTTGTGGAACAGAAAATATAGTTTTACAATCAGGATATTTATTACATGAAATGAAATTACCAAATTTTCCTCTTCTTATATGCAACTCTCCTTTTTTACAATTAGGGCACTGGCCAACGAAAGTCATAACATTTCTTGTTTCTTTATGAGCTGCAAGAAGTTCTTTACCTATTTGCTTTAAATGCTTGTTAAATTGTTTTGTGATTTCAATTATTGTTTCTTTAGATTCTTTTAATACTTTTTCTGATTTTTCTTTACCACTCCTTATTTTTTCCATTGATTCTTCAAAGTGTCTTGTTAAAGCAGATTCTACTATTTTAGGAGAATATTTTTCTAAAGTTTCCTCTGTTCTTATACCAAGCTCTGTTGCTTGTATTGCTTTTTCATCAATAAACCCTCTATTGTATAAAGTTTCTATTATCTGGGATCTTGTAGCTTTTGTTCCCAGGTTTTCTTTTTCTAGGGCTTTAATCAGAGAAGATTCTGTATATCTTTTTGGTGGGGAGGTTTCTTTATTTAATTTTTCAAGTTTTTTAATTTGACAAATATCTCCTTCTTTAATTTTTGGAAGTTCTTCTTCTTTTAGTTTTACATGTCTGCCATAAAGTTCAAACCAACCTTGCTTAATAGTAGTTGTTCCTTTTGCAATAAAATTTTCTTTTTTACAATCTAAAGTTACTATTATAGTTTTTCTTAAAGCAGGTTCTCCAAATACAGCCAAGAATCTCCTTGCAATTAAATCATAAAGTTTCTTTTCATAAGTATTCTTGAATTTTGGTATAATTCCTGTAGGATATATTGCAGGGTGTGCTGGATCTGTTTTTCTACCATAAGTTGGTTTTAGTATTGGTTTTTTTAGTAAAAAATTTGCTTCTCTTGGGTATAATCTTCATAAAGAAGTAATTATTTTTTTATAACCAATACTTTGGGGTAATGGCTGTGAAGAAGTTCTTGGGTATGATATATATCCTCTTGTATAAAGCTTTTGTGCAACTGAAAGGGTAATTCTCGGTGAAAAATTAATACATTTGTAAGCTTCAATTTGTAAAGAAGTTAAATCAAAAGGTATAGGTGGATAAGATTTAAATTGTTTTTTCTCAACTTTTAGTACTTCTGCTTTTTTTTCTTTTTTACATTTGTTAAAAATATTACTAGCTTTCTTTTTTTCGAATATTTTTCCTAATTTATGATAAGTTATAATGTTTCCTTTGTTTATTTTTCCTGTTAATTGGATTTCCCAGTAAGGATCTGGCTTGAATTTTTTAATTTCTTTTTCTTTGTCCACAATTAATTTTAATGCTGGTCCTTGAACTCTTCCTGTAGACATAAGTTTAAATGATCCTGTTTCTTTAATTGCAGTTGTTAGAGCTCTTGATAGGTTTATTCCAAAAAACCAATCCATTTTATGTCTTGCTTCGCCGGCATTTGCTTGAGGCCAATCAATATGTTTAGTTCTTTCTTCATAAGATTTAATTAAATCATTTTTTGTTAAAGTGGAGAACTTCATTCTTTGTGCATCTTTTTGTTTACAAGCATATTTTATTATGTTTAAACCAATAACTTCCCCCTCTATATCATAATCTGTTGCTACAATAAATTCATCTGCTTCTTTAGCTAATTTTTTAATAATTGTAAGATATTTTTTTGTAAAAGCTGCACTTTTTCTAAATTCTGAAGCTGGATACCAATCAATGTTAAAAACTGGATATTCAGATTTTTTTCCTGTTTCTTGTTTTAACCCGTAAAGATGACCCACTGCACAAGCTACAATAATTTTTTTTCCTTTATGTTCTAATTCGTAATATGGAACTTTATTTACTAAGATTTTTTTTGGTTTTTTATCTGCTAGTGCTGCAGCTATTTTTTGCGCTGCAGTAGGTTTTTCTGAAATAATTAATTGTGTCATTTTTGTGTTTAAAAAGAAAAAGATATAAAAATGTTTTGTATAATTGTTAAGTTGTTAAATTTCTAAAATTATGCCTTTTCTTCCAACATTAATTAATTTTGTTTTTCCTATTTTTTCTTCTAAACCTTCTCCTTCATGAATGTGGCTGAAAAGTGCTACATCTGGCTTAAATTTTTCAATTGCTTTTCTTATGCTTTTACTGCCTTTAAAACCTGAGAATTCTGATTTTGTTTTTGCTGGATGCATATGTGTTACCATAATTTTTTTCTTAAGGTCTTTAACTCCCTGAAAACCCTGCTTTAGTGATTTGAATATTTCTTCGTCTGATAACTGTGATAATCCTATGTCTGCACCACCACAACCAAATAAACCAATATCTTTATATTTTATGTAATAACCATGAAGATTCTTAACATTATATAATTCTGCAAGAAAGTCTGCTGTAGCTATAGTTTCATGATTTCCTGGTATTAATACTACTTTTAGTTTATTTTTAATAAATGGGCCTACTATGCCTTCTGTTGACTGTTCTCCCTGTGTTAAGTCCCCGCATAAAACTACTAAGTCAACTTTTTCTTTTTTAGCTCTAGCTGCTTGTCTCTCTGTTAAAGATTTATCTCCGTGAATATCTCCTAAAGCTAATATTTTCATAATTGTTAGTATAAGAAATATGGTTTAAAAAGTTATTGTTTCTCTCTCTTTTTATCAAAATTATCTGCACATTGTTCGCAACAGAACCTGTAAGTTTGACCATCATAATCTTTCTCTACAACTTCATCATCTAGAATTTTTTTGCAGTTCTGGCATATAGCCATCTTTTCATCTTCCTGATAACCTTTCATAAACCCTTCATCTACATCTGTTATTGAATCTTCCTCTTCCATTAATTCTTCTCTACCGGATTCCTGATAGATATCTTTTTCTCTATCCCCTGCTTCAATTTCTTCTTTTATTTGTTCTCTTGTTTTTGCCATTTTTAATAGATTCAATTTTTTTGAAATTTAAATATTTGTGTAGTGCAGTTGGTATTTTAATTGAGCCATCTTTTTGCTGATTGTTTTCTAGGATTGATATCATTAGTCTTGGTAAAGCTAGACCAGAACCATTTAAAGTGTAAACATATTCTCTTTGATTTTTTTCTATATATTTTGTATTCATTCTTCTTGCCTGAAAATCCCTGCAAGTAGATACAGAAGAGGTTTCCATATATTTTTTTAAAAAAGGCGACCATGTTTCAATATCATAAGTTATAGATTCTTTAAAACCTGTATCCCCAGAACATAATATAATAACTCTATAAGGAACTTTTAATTTTTTTAAGATTTCTTCTGCATCAGATAACATATTCTTTAATTCTTTTTCTTCATCTTTTGGTTTGCATAATGTAACCATTTCTATTTTATCAAATTGATGTAATCTAAAAAGACCTTGAGTTTCTGTACCATGTTTTCCTGCTTCAGTCCTAAAACAAGGAGTATAAGCACAATAATATTTTGGAAGTTCTTCTTCGTTTAAAACTTCCTCCCTATGCAGGTTAGTTAAAGTCATTTCTGCTGTTGGAATTAAATAAAGACCTTCTCTTGTTTTATACATATCTTGATCAAATTTTGGAAGGTGTGCTGTACCAAATGCTGTTTCAGGTTTTGCTAAAATCGGTGACCATATTTCTGTTCTTCCTTTTTTGCTGTGGAAGTCTAACATAAAATTGATTAAAGCTCTCTCTAACATTGCTGCTTGTTTTTTTAAAATATAAAATCCAGCTCCAGTAATTTTTGCAGATGTTTTAAAATCTAAAATATCTAATTTTTCTCCTAGTTCCACATGTGAAAGAGGATTAGTTATTTTAGGAATTTTTCCTACTTTTCTAATTTCTTTGTTATCATTCTCATCTTTTCCTTTTGGTACATTTTTATTTAGTAAATTAGGAATTTCAAACAATAAATCTTGAATTTTTTTATTAATTTCTTTTTCTTTATTTTGAACTTCTTCTAATTCCTTTGGGAGTTCTTTTGCCTGCTTGATTAATTTTGAAATATCTTTGTTTTGTTTTTTTAGAGTGTTAATTTCTTTAGATAAAGTATTTCTTTCATGCCTAAGATTATCTAGTTTTACTTTTATTGATTTCCAATTATTAAATTTTGAAATTATATCTCCTATTAAAGGCAGTTTTTCTGGTTGATTCCTCTTTTTTATATTGTCCTGTATAAGCTTTTTATTTTCGACAATAAACTTAATATCAAGCATAATTCTATTATTTGAGAGAAATTATATAAAGGTTATGGTAAAGCTTATAAAATAATGGTTTTAATATATATAATAAAAAGAAAGGTTTAAATACAAGCCTAATTAACAAAAAAGATAAATCATAGGGGGGAATATTAAATGGGCAAAAAGACAAAAAATATTTTTGAGGTTTTTTTCAGAAGAAAACCTGCAATGATTCTTGTATCCCTTAAACAAGGAAACAAAAATAGATATGGCAGTGTTTTAGCGAAAGAAGTAGATTGTACTTATTCTCATGCAGTAAAAATTTTACAAGAGATGGAAAAGGCTAAGTTAGTAGAATTTGAAAAGCAAGGCAGAATTAAAACAATAAGATTAACACCAAATGGTGAGAAGATAGCTGAAAATATAGAGAAGATAAAAAACTTATTATAAATTTTTTCTAAAAAAGGAGAGGTGTTTTATTTTTTTTAAAAGTTCTAAAGTGAAATATAAGGGCCCAACGGGATTTGAACCCGCAACCCCTTGGTTTCTATGTCTAGTTTTAACCTAGAGCTTAAGAGCTTCACCCACAAATTTGTCAAGTGCTCTAGCCAGGTTGAGCTATGGGCCCATATAGATTAATATAAAAATTTTGATTTAAAAACCTTGTGGAAAGATATTTAAAGAATAAAATAGAATAGTTACTTATGGATTTTGAATTAACTAAGAAACCAAAGAACCCAATTATAATAGAAGGTTTTCCTGGTTTTGGGTTGGTTGCAACGATTTCTACAGAGTTTTTAATTGAACATTTGAGTGCTGAAAAAATAGGGAAAATAAATATTGAAGAGAATCCACCAATGGTTGCTGTTCATAAAGGAAAAGTTATAGATCCTGTTGGGATTTATTATGTTAAAAAATATAATATGATTATAATTCATGCTGTTACAGCTGTGCAAGGTATTGAGTGGAAACTTGCAAAATTAATACAAGAATTAGCTAAAAAATTAAATGCAAAAGAGGTTATAAGTTTAGAAGGTGTTGGGAACCAGGGCAAAGAAAGCAATGCTTATTATTATACAAATTTCAGCAAAAAATTAGAAAAAAGTGATATGAAGAGGTTAGATGAAGGAATTATAATGGGTGTAACTGGTGCTTTGTTATTGAAAAAAAATTTGAAGTTGAGCTGTATATTTGCTGAGACACACTCTGCATTACCTGATTCAAGGGCGGCTGCAAAAGTTATTGAAAGTTTAGGCAAATATTTAAATTTAAAAGTTGATACTGAACCTTTGATTGAGAAGGCTGAAAAGTTTGAAACTAAACTGAAAGGCATATTTGAGAAGACTAAGTTAGCTGGAAAAGAAAAAGAGAAAAAAGATTTGAGTTATTTGGGTTAAAGCAAAGCCCAAAGAATTAAAGCTGCTGCAAATAAAATTTCTATAACTGCAATTATTCTCCATGTTTTTTCTGACCAGAATGAAGCATTTTTCATTATTAATTTTGCAATTTTTGTTTTTAAGAATATAAATGCACCTTCAGCTAATAATATAGCACCAATTATAATTATTAACCATGATTTGGCCAATTTTCTACCTCCTGATAAACTTGTTGAGCATACATTGTTACATAAGTTTGATAAACATTCATAATTATGTCTGCATTCTTCTTTATAAGACTTTCTTGTTTTCCATCCTTCCCCAGAACAATAAGATAATTTGTTATTTACATCTTCGAATGAACCAATAGACCTGCATTCACTTTCAAATACACAACCAGGTATAATTTCTGAAAATTCACAATTTTTATGATTACATACTGATTTTCTACAAGGATCTGATTCTTTGCAATCTTCATCTACTAAACATTCAGCATGTAAGTCTAGAGATAATTTTGCTGATTGAGATACATAATTTGATTCTAGATTTTTAAATTTTATATCATAAAGAATTAATTCTTCATATTTTTCTAATAATCTTTCCTGTTCCTGAATTTTTAATCTTAAAGTTCCTGAGTTACCCACTGTTAATAAACTAATTTGAACCTCTTTGAAAATTATTGGTTTGTTTTTTTGTAGATTAATTTCTTCTGCAAATGTTAAAGGCAAAATTAAAAGAATAATTAAAATTAAATTAAAGTATTTCATTACATATAAAAAAAGAAAAAAGAATATATAAAATTATTTATTTTTCTTTATTATCTTAGGCTTGTCTTCTTGCATAGTTTTTAGTATGTTTTCTATAGTTCTCAACCTTCTGTGAAGATTTGTTAGTTTCTGGTTATTAACATTGTGTACTTGTTTCACTTTGTAAAAAGATTTTCTTGTATTTAGTTTGTGATTTCTAAATTTTGTTAATAATAATCTAAAAGCTTCACTTCTAGCTAAAAACCAGTCTGCGACTGCTATGTTAAACACCTCTTTTTAAGATTTATTTTTTCTTTTTCTTTCTTTTGCCGCCTCTAGACATTTTTGCTTCGCAAACATTACCTTTTCCATCTACATAGTAAAGGAAGCCAGGTTTTCTTTTTATTACATTTTTTACTAAAATTTTCCCCATGTTAATTCCTCCTGTTTTTTAAAATTAATATATTTTTTATTGTGTCGACGAGAGTATATAAACTTTTTTATTTCTCGACGAGATAGAAAAAGATTAAATTGTTTAAGTTTTGCTTGAAGATTTTTAATGCTAATATTTTTAAGTATTGATTAAAGGTTTTTGTTTCAGAAAGTTTTAGGTTTTGCTTAAAGATTTTATTTGAATAATTTTGGATGCTCTTTTCTAACTTTATGCCATGCTTTGAGGAGAATAGTACTAGTACCATCTATTTCTTCTTTCATATATTTTTTAAATTCTTCTTTTTTATTTGGGGCAAAGTGATGACAATCATAACATAAAATAATAAGATTATTTAAGCTATTTTCCCCTCCATAACACAATGGAGTTATATGATGTGCTTCTAATGTTTTTGCTGTTTTATCTTGGATTTTACATTTCTGGCATGTATAATTATCTCTTTTAAGTGTTTTTTTCTTTAATGTTTGATCTCTTTTTTTCATTTTTTTCCTCCATCAAAGTATCAAGTGGACTTTTAATTTGTTTTAAATTTTCCCCTGAAATATGAATATATTTTTCAGTTGTATCAAGTTGTGAATGACCAAGTAATTCTTGGATTTCTCTTATATTTATCCCATTTTCAAGCAAATGAGTAGCAAAACTATGCCTTAGAGTATGTGGATGAACTGCCTTATCAATACCTGCTTTTTTAGCTGCATTACTTACTATTTTTTGTATATTTCTTGTTGTTAGTTTACCTTTTGGTCCTGTAAAGAGATATTCTTCATTATTTTCTGCTTGTTTTTTTAATTTATTATACAAAAGGTTAGGTATATTAAAAATTCTATCTTTTCTACCTTTTGCTTGTCTTGCATAACCTATCCTCTGATTAAAATCTAAATCTTGAATTTTTAGATTAGTTAGCTCTGAAACTCTTAAACCACATGCGTAAATTAAGCTTATCATTAATTTACTCTTTTTATTATTAATAGAATCTATTAATCTTGTTGCTTCATCTTTGCTTAATACAATAGGAATTTTTGATTCTTTTTTTGGCCTTTTTATTCCTTTTGTAGGATCTTTACTAAAAATTGTATCATAAGCATACTTAATGGCTGCTAAGAATAAAATCACACTAGATGAGGCTTTATTAGAAAGATACTCTGCTTGATAGGCTTTTACATCATCTTGAGTTATTTGTTTTGGTTGTTTTTTAGCAAAATCTAAAAGTTTTAAATTTGATTTAATATAACTTTTTATTGTATAATCTGAGTTTTTTGATATTTTTAACTCTACTTCAATTTTCTTAATAAAATCCTCTTTTTGCATATATTTGATTATGCGAACTTATTTATATAATTATGTTACCATTAGATGGTTCCGATAACCCGCATTATACGAAGGATTTACCTAAGGAATGAATATTTTGATTTTTGCTTAAAAGTTTTAGTTAATTAAGATTTATACTAAAGAATAGAAATTGTTATTCTAGGCTTCTTTAACTAATTCTTCTATACTAGAATTATAACTCTCTATTAAAGGACTAACTTGATTAGTAATATTATGTTTTGGCCAACCTGCAAAAAAACCTGTTATATTTGGTTCTTCTGACCCTAAATAAACATCTATTTGATCATGTTTTTCAACATCTTTATTTAATAAGAAGTGTAGAGCTGTTTTTGCAACATTATTATATTCTACACCTGTATTTCTTGTTCTAAAATAAAAATCTACATCAGAAGTATCCCTTCCTCTTAAAATACTCCCAATTGAATATATCTCACAAAGTTCATAATTGGAAGGTGTTTCATCTTTTCCTTTTCTTTTTTTAAAGAATAATTCCATAAAATCTTTTAATGCACTAAGACCTGTTGTTAATTTCTCTTCTAACTCTCTTGATACTTTTCCATCTGGAATATATCTTTCTGAAAATATAATTTCTTTTCCTTTTAAATCTGTCATTTTTCTAGAATTATTTAAATATTTTATTCCTTATAAATCTTTCTATTTGTTTTTACTTCTTAGTGGTAATTAGTCTAAAAATGCTTTAAAATTCTTTGATTTTTGCTTAAAAGTTTTATTTATTTTTTCCAAAATTTATAGCAAGGTCTTGCAAATAATACTACTGCAATAATTAACATTATCCATTTGTTTTGCCTGTGCAACCAATTCATAAATTGTGGGATAAGTAACAATGCAAATAATGTTAAAAACAGCATTCCTGCATGCATTAATTTTAGATCTAGAACATCTAATTTTTTAACCTTCTTTTTCAAATATTTCATCAAGTGAATCACCTCTAATTTATTAAGTGCTTTTAGTTTATAAATATTTTCAATAGAATTAATGTCTCTCTATTATTTTAATCAATTTTTTTTGTTTATTTTTTGGTATTAACTTTAATGCTTTTTTTGTTAAAGAAACATATGTTTGCCTTCTTTTTCTTACTTTGTTTATTAATCCAAAATCTAATAAAATATTAAGGTAATCAGACATCATAGGCCTAATTTTACTATATTCTTTTTCAGGGTAAAGTTCTTCTGTTAAGTTTTTTGCTGAGATCCAGGATTCAGCTGATTCTGTTTGTAGATTTGCTAACCTTATTAAGATTGATCTTTGAACAGTTGTTAGGTTGTTTATTATTTTTTCTTTATTTATAATAAATTCTTCATCTATATCTAACTCTGGATTAAAGTTTTCTAATTTATTATAAAGATAAGAAATTCCTTGCTCTAATTTTTCTAATCTTTTATGGACGGTATCTATATGATTTTTATGTTTGTGGATATGAGAATTAACTATAGAAATATCTGTCTTTATATTATTAAAGGAATTTTTTAGAGTATCTTCTATTTTTTTAATATGAGGATGAATTACCTCTTTTTTTTTTGAAAATAACCACCAAACCATATTTAATTCTATATTTTGAGTATATTTATATCTTTCGTAGATACTTTGGTTACGCGTAAGTTACACTTCTACTTACGTAAGTTACGCGTAACTTACGCTTAATTTAAAGAAAAATTAGTAATTTTGGATAAAAACAACAAATTACAAATAAAAAATTAGATTAAAGTAGATTGTGATAGATCATTTTGATAGTATAAATTAATTAATTTTTGCTCAGATGTGAGAGATCTGAAAGAAGGTTCAATAGAGAGTATTACAATTTTATTATTTATTTTAGATTTAATAATAGGGGCTTTTTTTCTAATTAACGACGTGATATAACTTCTTATACAGCCAGAAGTGAGAGATAGTTTACTAGCTAAGATTTCATAAGTAATTCTAGGTATTTCTTTTTCTAATTGATAAATGGTGAGGAATACTAAAAATTCCTTGTTAGTGAGAGTTTGCAATGGTTGAATAGGTCTTAATTGTTTAGAAAGTTGGTTGTTTTGGAGAGAAGTGAGAGTTAAATCTTGATTTTTTTGTAATTGAGTGTTTGAATGAGTGCTTAAGTGAGTGAATGGTGAATGAATGACTGAATGACTGAATGCATAGACCCCTTTATTTCCTATGGAAATTTTTTTATCGTCGGATGAATTTTCTTCTGAAACTACAAAATTATCTCTTTTTACTTGATTTTTTTCTTTCATTTGTTGGGATAATTTATTAATTAAGTCTTTTAATAGGGCTTTATATTCGCTTAATTCAGCTCTAAGTGAGTTTATATCTTTTTTAACTTTAGAAAAAGACTGTTTAATTTTAATTTCAAAGATAGGATCCATGTTTAGAATGTGAATAGTGAGTGTTTAAATAAATTATTGGGATAAAATGAGTATTTTGTGAGTGAATGAATGAGTGAATAATGACTGTTAGGCATTAATAAATTTTAGCTAATTTATCAAAGATTTAAGCCTAAAAGGCTTAAAGAAGGTATTTATTTTTTAATTTTATTAAGGATTTTTTGGGATAATATCACGAACTTATCCTGAGGTATATTAATACCAGCAGATATAAATGAGTTTGCTATGTGCTTATAAATTTGTGAGTCTATAAGGCCAGGGGGTATTATTAGATTAATTATATTTCTTAATGTTTTAGTAGAAAGAAAATTGTTATTAATTTCTATACAAATTTGTTTGTTATTTAACTTATCATATATCTTTTTGTTTTCAAAGTTGATTACAATATTATTTAACACTAAAATGTTTTTCCTTATTTTTTTAAAGTTATGATTATATAATTCGAGTTTAATTAAATCTTGTATTATCTTTTTATAAGGAGTTTTGTTATAATAATCCTCAATATTTTTAATTTTAATATATTTTTCTAAAGAGATATTTTTTGTCTTTTTAAGTTTGTAGACTTTACCCAAATATTTTACTGTTTTTTGTTTTGGTGTTTTCTTTCTTTTAGACCAGTAACTCTTTACTAGATAAGCATATTCTATACCCTTAATTTTTTTAATCCTTGTATACATAACTAAAGAAAAAGGAATTAACCTATATAATTTTTAGGGTTGTTTTTTTGAGTAATTTGAGGCAGTGGCAAGTGTGGTGGCAGATTAACTTCCTGTGCAAGAGTTAAGGCTTTGGTTGTTGATTTTAGCAAGATTGTGTTTATTATCTGTGCTGTAATTTCTGGTGATAATTTTTTTTCTTTTTTGTATTGTCTTACAATATCTTTAATTATCTTTGGATCATCTAGGAAGAATATATGACCTTTTAGATTTATATTACCAATGCTTGGGGTATAGTCTATATTAAATTCAAAATTAAATTTTAAACCATCCATTTTTGTTTTGCCTGTTGGTAATTTTTCTTCATTTACATTTGTGATTGATGCATTACTCTTTATTTGTATTTTACCTTTTATTGGGTTCTTTTTTTCTACACTTACTTTTTCAAAGTTAAATCCTACAATTGGCATGGTTTTTTAATAATTGAGGGATTATTTAAAGGTTTTTATTTTTCTAAGTATTGCTTGTTTACCCTTCCAGTCCAGGGCATTTTCAAGAACTTCATTGATTGTTGAAACTGGAATTATCTTTATTTTTGAGAGCTTATTTTTTGATATAATTATATCTTTTTCATTTGCTTCTGGGATTATAACATTTTTAATACCTGCATCTATTGCAGCTTCAATTTTTGATGATACACCACCTACAGCTAATACTTCCCCTCTAACTGACAAAGAACCTGTTAAAGCTGTATCTTGCTTTATTGGTATTTTTTGGAAGGCTGAAATGATAGCTGTTGCTACTGCTATTGATGCTGAATCTCCTTCAACACCAGAATCTGCTGTTTGTAAGAACTGAACAAAAATATCATATTTTTCTTTGATATCCTTACCAAAATATTTGAGAATTATAGCTGATACATTTTGTACTGCTTCTTTTGCTATTTTTCCTAATTTTCCTGTTGCTATTATTTCTGCTTTTTTTCCGCCATATGTGACTTCTGACTCTATTGGCAGAACTATTCCTGAAAATGAAGATTCTGAGCCTATAACTGCCAATCCATTAACCCTTCCTATTTTTGTTCCTTGCGTGATTATTATATTATATTTTTTCTTATTTTCTATATATTTATCTGCTATTTGATGTTCTAAAGTTCTTGCCAGTTGTTTTGCTCTTTCTACGTGACTTGCTGTTACTAAAGGTGCTTTTTCTTCTAGAGCTAAGTCACCAGCTGCTCTAATTAATCCCCCTAGATCCCTTAATCTTAAGGTAAGTTTTTCTGAAATATTTGATCTTCTTTTTGCTTCTTCTATGATTTTATTTATTGCTTGTTTGTTGAAGTGTGGTATTTTTGTGTCTTTTTTTATCTCTTGTGCTATAAATTGTGTGATTTTGTTTCTATTCTCTTTTGTGTCTGGCATATCATTATTCATATATATTTCATAACCATAACCTCTAATTCTTGATCTCAAAGCAGGATGCATATTTTTTATTGTATGAATATTTCCTGCAGCTACTAAGATAAAGTTACAAGGCACTTGTTCTGATCTTACCATTGCTCCTGAAGATCTTTCTGATTGTCCTGTTATAGGATATTTTTTTTCCTGAATTGCTGTTAGAAGCTCTTGTTGGGATTCTAGCTTTAGATTAGCTATTTCATCTATGAAAAGAACTCCTCCATTAGCTTTGTGTATCATTCCTGATATTAATCTTTCATGTGCTGGTGTTCCTAAATTTCCACTTTGAAGCGGATCATGAAGCACATCTCCTAATAATGCTCCTGCATGGGCTCCTGATGCATCTATGAAAGGTGATTTGTCTTTCTTTGAATTATCTATTAATAATTTTGGAATTCCTTCTTTTGTATTTTTAAATCTCTTATTTAGGTTGATAAATATAATAAATCCTATAATAAAAAATACTCCTGTTATCATTGAAGCTGCATATACTATAGGTTCATCAAATGGAAATATTTTTTTTGAATAAAAATAGTAAGGTATTAGAGAAATAAATAATGTGAATAATAAAAGTATTATAGTTTGATTTTTAAAAGATGTAGATGATTTTAGTTTTGCTCTTTCTATAATTTCTTTTCCTTTACTTTTTGGGAGTGTTTTAATTAATGGATTATGGTCATCTATTGGATTTGGGTATGTTATTATATCTGATAATTTTTCTTTTGGTAGCAGTTCTGCTAGTGCCTGTCCTAATAATGACTTTCCTGTACCTGGATCTCCTATTAACAGTATATTTCTTTTTTGTTTAGCTGCTTTTTTAATTAGTTCTAAAGCTGAATCTTGCCCAATTATTTGTTTGTGTATTTGATCTGATACCTTAATATCTTTTGTTGAATTTATATTCATAGAAGTTAATTTTATTAAGAATTAGTTAATAAATCTTATGTTTATACAATATCTTCTTCTGATATTACTAAAAAGTCTCCAATTGCTATAACTGATGAAAATGGTATAAGTAGAGTACCTTCATCACTTTTTTCTAATTCTAAACCTTCTGTATAGGATGTAGGGTTTTTTAATGTAATTTGTATTAATTCCCCTGTTCTTGTTTCAAAAATTATGTTTCCTACTTCACCAAATTTTTTACCTGATTTTGTAACTACTGTTTTTCCTATTAATTGTTTAGAATATTTTTTATCATCTTCTGCCATGTTAATATAAAATAATGATACTTATTTATAAAGTTTTCCGTGTTTTTTAGTTATGAATTGATTATTATATACTATAAAATATATGTTTAATTTGTTATAAATCTTAGTTAATACTTAACCTTTACTTCCTATAAAAGTATTTTTTATTAAATATAAGAAGGTGAGAGAGACCTTTATTTCATATGGAGATTTTTAATAAAAATTAAATTTTTAATGTTTTATTTTATATATTAACTATAAAAATATGATAAATAGAAATTTTATTTTATTTTAAAGAAGTGATAGTTTGTTGTTTTTATATAGTTGTTATAAATTTCTATTATAAATTTTTCTATATAATATTATATATATTTTAAGATATAATATTATAAAATAGATAATTCTCTACAGGAAATGAAGGTGTTCATTTTTGAGTGATTATAAAATTTTACTAATTTTTTTATAAAATTAAGTTCTATAGGAAATATAGGACATGGAGTATAAATATTTAAATACAAAAATAGATTTTATAAACTGTTATGGCACAAAAAGGGTTGGATGGTTTTTTTGAAAATTATTTAAAAAAAGATTCTATATTTAAAAATAAAAAATCTTTACAAATAAATTACACACCAAAAAATATTTCACATAGAGATAGTCAAATTAAAACTTTAGCAGGAATATTAGCTCCTTCTTTAAAAAATGAAAAACCTTCAAATATTTTTTGTTATGGAAGAACTGGTACAGGTAAAACTCTTTGTGTGAAACATGTTACAGATCATATAATAAAAATTTCTAATAAAAATAAATTTAATTTAAAAATTTTTTATTTAAATTGTAAATTAAAAAGAATAGCTGATACTGAATATAGACTTGTGGCACAATTAGCTAGGGAGTTTGGCAATAAAGTACCTGTTACTGGTTTACCAACAGATGAAATATATAAAATGTTTTTAAATTCTTTAGATAAAGAAAAAATTTTATTAATATTAATTCTTGATGAAATTGATCAATTAGTCAACAAAGCTGGAGATGGAATATTATATAATTTTACCAGATTAAATTCTGAATTAAAAAATAGCCAAATAAGTATATTAGGTATAAGCAATGATTTGTTATTTACAGATAATTTAGACCCTAGAGTGAAAAGTAGTTTAAGTGAAGAAGAAATGGTTTTTCCACCTTATAATGCCATTCAATTACAAAAAATTTTAAAGCAAAGGGCTAAAATTGCTTTTAAAAAAAATGTTGTTAGTGAAGGGGTGATTGAGAAATGTGCTGCTTATGCTGCTAGGGAACATGGTGATGCAAGAAGAGCTTTAGAATTATTAAGAGTTGCCGGAGAATTAACTGAAAGAAATAATAAGAAAAAAATAGAAATAAAAAATATTGATGTTGCTGAAGATAAAATTGAGAGAGATAGAGTGATTGATATAGTAAATTCCCAACCTAAGCAATTTAAAATAACTCTATATTCATTATTATTAACATGTTTAAAAAAACAAACTATATTTACAGGGGATATATATGAACATTATAAAATTATTTGTTTTAAAACTGGTTTGAGACCTTTAACACAAAGAAGAGTTAGTGATATAATAGCCGAGTTAGATATGCTAGGTATAATTAATGCAAAAGTTATTAGTAAGGGGAGATATGGGAGAACCAGAGAAATTTGCACGGCTATATCAGATTCTCATGTTAGTTTGATTATTAATATTTTGAAAGAGGGCTTAAATTTATGAGTAAATCTAAAATTGTTTCGCATTTATTAACGAGAAATTATTTAGTTAGTCCTGATTTTTTAGATAATTTTGATAAAAATTATAATATTATTCAGTCTTTAAATTCTAAAATAGAATCTAAAGATAAACCTATTATTTTAGACAAAAATATTTTGTATGTTTTAAAAAATGGCAAGATAGGTGATTTAAACTGGTTTGAATTTGAAAAAAGCAAATCTTTATTTGAAAAAGGAAAAGATAAAAAAATATACAAAACTTTTTTAGATATGCTTTACTATAATATATCTGATGAGAAAAAAAAATTTATTAACAAAATAATAGAGGAAGTAAAACAACCTGATGATGTTGTTATTCCTGATAAAGAAGAATTAAATTCAAGTGTTATTGTTCTTAGAAATTATGAGGAAGATTATAGCAAAAAAAGAGAGGTAAGGGATTTTGTTCAATATTTTAGGAATCGTTATGAGAGTTTGAAAAAAATTTTGTTGACAAGATCTGAATTATCTAGTGTGGTTTCTATAAGTAGGGTGCTGAACAGGAGAGAAAATGATTATGTTTCTGTGATTGGTTTTGTTTCTAATAAAACAATTACTAAAAAAGGAAATATAATGCTTGAATTAGAAGATTCTACAGGTTCTATAAAAGCTGTTATAACTAAAAATAAAAAAGAAGTTTATGATTTGGCCAAGGATTTGGTTCATGATGAGGTTATTGGTGTAATTGGAAACTCTGGGGATAAAATAATTTTTGTTAATAATATTGTTTTTCCTGAAGTGCCTCTTAGTAAAGAATTAAAGAAAATTGATGATAATGTTTCTGCAATTTTTATTGCTGATATGCATGTTGGTTCCAGTATGTTTCATGAGAAAGAATTTTTAAATTTTGTAGATTGGTTAAATTGTAAAGTTGGTGGGAAAGAGCAAAAAGAATTAGCTAAAAGTGTTAAATATTTATTTATAGTTGGTGATTTGGTTGATGGGGTTGGAATATTTCCAAACCAAGACAAAGAACTGAAAATAAAAAATATTTATAACCAATATATATTATGTGCTGAATTGTTATCTAAAATCAGAGATGATATAATTATAATTATAACACCTGGAAATCATGATGCTCTTAGAATTGCTGAGCCGCAACCTGTTTTGGATAAAAATTTAGCTGAATCTTTATGGGATTTAAAAAATGTTGTGATGACAACAAATCCTAGTTGGGTTAATATTCATTCTTCAAAAGATTTTCCTGGTTTTGATATTTTATTATATCATGGATATAGTTTTCAATATTTTGCAGATACTGTTGAGAGTATAAGAATGAATGGAGGAACTGATAGAGTTGATTTAATTATGAAATTTTTATTGCAAAGGAGACATTTAGCACCAACTCACACATCTACACTTTATATTCCTGATTGTAAGGAAGATCCTCTGGTTATAGATAAAATACCAGATTTTTTTGCAACAGCTCATTTACATAGAACTGCTGCTTTAAATTATAATAATATTACTTTGTTAGGCTGCAGTTGCTGGCAGGAGCAAACACCTTTTATGGAAAAAATGGGTATACATCCAGATCCATGCAAGGCTATGTTTGTTAATTTAAAAACAAGAGAGGTAAAGATGCTAAATTTTGAAAAATGATGAGCAAGCAGATAAGGGATTATTTTGCAGAGTTTGACAAACAAGTTGGAAGAAGTTTTGTAGTTGCCAATAATGCAAGGAAGAAAGGATATGATCCTGAAGAAAAAGCTGAAATATTAGTTGCTGAAAATATGGCTGAAAGAGTTGAAAGCTTGATTTCTACTATTTTTCCTAAAATAAAAAATTCTGGTTTAATTAAAAGGATTGGGGAATTAGAGAATGAATATGGTTTGCAGGACTGGAGAGTTGCTTTTATAATTGCTCTTGAGGTTGCTCAAAAAAAATTTTGTGAGTTTGAGGATAAAAAACAAGCAATTGAGATTGGGTTAAGAGTGGGTTTGGCTTATATTACTAATGGTATTGTATCTAGCCCTTTAGAAGGTTTTACAAGGTTGGAATTAAAGAAAACTAAAAAAGGAGAAGATTATTTTGCTTTGTATTTTTCTGGTCCAATAAGAAGTGCTGGCACTACAGCGGTTTGTGTTTTTGTTGCTTTATGTGATTATGTTAGATCTAAGACAGGTTATAGTGCTTATGATGCAAGTGATGAGGAATCTAAAAGAATGATTACTGAGTTGAGAGATTTTCATGAGAGAGTAACCAATTTACAATATTTTCCAAGTGAAGATGAGATAGAATTTTTGGTAAAAAATTTACCTGTTCAGATTGAAGGTGAGAGCACTGAAAAATATGAGGTAAGTAATTATAAAGATTTGGAAAGAGTAGAAGGTAATGTGCTGAGTAATGGCAGGTGTCTTGTTATGGGTGAAGGGTTGGCACAGAAAGCTGCTAAATTTTGGGGTAAATTTTCTAAGTGGAATAAAGATTTTGATATGAAACACTGGGATTTTTTAGAAAAATTTGTTAAATTACAGAAAAAAATAAAGGCTAAAGGTGAGAAAGCAGAGGAGTCTAAAGATAAAATAAGACCTGATTATACTTTTATTAAGGATTTAGTTGCTGGGAGACCTGTGTTTACTCATCCTCTTGCTAAAGGAGGATTTAGGCTTAGATATGGAAGATGCAGAACAAGTGGTCTTTCTGCACAAGCAATACATCCTGCTACTATGGTTGTTCTTAATGGTTTTATTGCTTCTGGAACTCAATTAAAAGTTGAGAGACCTGGTAAAGCTTCTACTTATATGAGTTGTGATAGTATTGAAGGACCTATTGTTAAATTAAATAATGGAAGTGTTGTTTTTTTAGAGAATGAGGAGATGGCCAAAAAATATGTTAAAAATATTGAAGAAATATTATATCTTGGTGATGTGTTAATTAATTATGGTGATTTTTTTGATAGAGCACATGTTTTAGTCCCTTGTGGTTATAATGAGGAGTGGTGGATGGCTGAAACTGGTATTGATAAAAGAGAAGTAGATGTTGATGAAGCAATTAAATTATGCAATGAAAATAAAATACCTTTACATCCTCATTATGTTTTTCATTGGAAAGATATAAATAAAAAACAATTTAAAAGTTTAATTGAATGGTTAAAAAAAGGAAAATTAGATGAAGAGAAAGTAGTTTTACCTTATATTTATGATATTGATTTAGAATTAAGTGATGAGGATCCTAAGAGAGCTTTGGAAATTTTAGGTGTGCCTCACAGGGTTGTTGCCAAAGAGCATGTTGTAATTGAAAATGAGTGGGCTAAAGCTTTTTTATTTAGTATTGGAGGAACTTCTGTGTTTAATATTAATTTAGATGATTTTCCAAATGTTCTTTCTGTTGTAAACAAATTATCTGGTGTTAAAATACATGACAAATCAGGAGTTTTTATTGGCGGAAGAATGGGCAGACCTGAAAAATCAAAGATGAGAAAAATGACAGGAAGCCCGCAAGTTTTATTTCCTGTTGGGAAAGAAGGGGGGAGGTTGAGGTGTTTTCAGAGTGCTTTGGACAAAGGTTTTGTTAGAGGCCAGTTTCCTTTGAGATATTGTGAGAATTGCAAATTAGAAACTATTTATTCTAATTGTGAGGTTTGTGGAAACAAAACAAAACAAAACAATTACTGTAGGCTATGCGGCTCTAGTGATTGTAATAATCCTGTGCATGATAAATTGAATTATAAAACTAAAAAAATTGATATAAAACATTATTTTGATTGTGCTTTAAAGAAATTAGGAACAAGACATTATCCTGAATTAATTAAAGGTGTGAGAGGGACAAGTAATAAAGATCATGTACCAGAAAATTTAGTTAAAGGAATATTAAGAGCTAAATATGGATTGTATGTTAATAAAGATGGTACTATAAGATATGATATGACTGAAATGCCTATAACTCATTTCAAACCTAAAGAAATTAGGATTTCTTTAAGTAAACTGAAGGAGTTAGGTTATAATGAAGATATATATGGTAATGAGTTGAAAAAACGAGATCAAATTTTAGAATTGAAGCCACAAGATATAATTTTGCCATCGTGTCCTGATACTTTAGATGACAAAGCTGATGAAACTTTATTTAAGATTAGTAAATTTATTGATGAAGAACTTGAGAAATTATATGATTTGGAAGGATTTTATAATCTAGAAAATGAAGATGATTTGATTGGCCAATTGGTTATTGCTATGAGCCCACATACATGTGCTGGTATAGTTGGAAGAATAATTGGTTTTTCTGAATTGCAAGGACTTTTGGCTCATCCTTATTTTCATTGTTTTATGCGTAGAGATTGTGATGGAGATGAAGCTGGTATTATGTTGTTAATGGATGCTTTATTGAATTTTTCTAGAAAGTATTTGCCTGCACATAGGGGTGCAAACCAAGATGAGCCTCTGGTTTTGACAACTCGTTTAATTCCTTCCGAGGTTGATGATATGGTATATAATATGGACATAGTTGATAAATATCCTTTGGAGTTTTATGAAGCTGCTTCTGAATTTAAGATGCCTTGGGATGTTAAAATAAAAAAAGTAAATGATGTTTTAGGAAAAAAAGAACAGTATGAAGGTTTTATGTTTACTCATGATGTTGAAGATATAAATAATTGTGTTAAGTGCAGTGCTTATAAAAGATTACCTACAATGCAAGAAAAAGTTAATGGGCAGATGGAAATTGCTGAGAAATTAAGAGCTGTTGATGAGATGGATGTTGCTCGCCTGGTAATTGAAAGACATTTTGTGAGAGATATAAAAGGTAATTTACGTAAGTTTAGTATGCAACAGTTTAGATGTGTAAGCTGCAATGAAAAATATAGGAGACCCCCACTTTTAGGAAAGTGTGTTAAATGTGATGGTAAATTATTATTTACAATAGCTCAAGGTTCTGTTGTGAAATATTTACAGAGTAGTTTGGATTTAGCCAAAAAATATAAGTTACCTGCTTATTTGCAGCAGACATTGCAGTTGACTAAAGCAAGAATTGAGAGTGTGTTTGGTAAGGAGAAAGAGAAGCAGCAAGGGCTTGGGGAGTTTATAAAATGAAAACTGATTTAACTGTTGGAGGTTATGTAATTCATGATGAAAAAATTTTGTTAATCCATCATAAAAAGTTGGATTTATGGCTTCCTGTTGGAGGACATATTGATGAAAATGAAACTCCTGATGAGGCTTTATTAAGAGAAATTAGAGAAGAAGTTGGATTAGAAGTTAAAATTTTAAATCAAACTGATATTCCTTTTGAGGGAAATATGAAAAAACATTTAGCAATACCTTTTTATGCAAATGTGCATAGTGTTGGAGATCATGACCATTGTTGTTTATTTTATGTTTGTAAACCTTTAAATCCAGAAAATTTACAAATTGATTTTAATGAATTAAAAAATTATAGATGGTTTTCTAAGGAAGAGTTAAATGAGGACTGTGTGCCTATTGATGTTAGGAATATAAGTTTGAAAGCTTTTGAGTTGTTTGAAAATTTACCGAAAGATTTTTAAGTATATATTTGAGGATATAATTGGTTAAAAATGGTAGAAAAAAGTGAAGGGCAACAAGTTGAAACTTCTGAATTAATTAATCTAGCTAATGGGGTTCCTAAAGGTAAAATTGCAGTTCGTCTAAGAGATAAATGGGGTATGGCATCAGGAATAGAATTAGTAGATGATGTTAGAGAACCATCAGAAGAAAATATTGAAAGATTAATTGAAGCTAGGAGACCAAGTTTTGATGATGATCCAGGAATACAGTTTGGATATGATTTAGTAGGAGGGAAAACTTATCTTGTTGGGGTTAATCTAAAGAAAATAACATTTTATGCTATTCAATATTTTCAACTTGTAGATGACCCTGATTATGAAGAAAAGTTAAGAACTATTTATAGAATTAGTTTAGATTGTCCTGATGCTGTTCATGGATATTTAGAAAAATTATTCCCTCATATTGATTTTGATTCTAAAGTAGAAAGTAAAGAATAACTGGCAAGATTAAGCAGCCCATCAGGTGATTTCTTCCGATGTTTTTTGTTATTGGTATAATACCTATGCAGGTTGCTATAACTAAGATAAATAAGCCTAAAAATCCTGTTAGGATGAAGACTAAGATTGAGATGAATGAAATAATTGAGATGCAAAGAGCTTTGTAATTTAGTTTTGTGATTGTTTTTGAAAATATTTTTGATAGGTTGATTGCTAAGATAGTTGCTATGCCACCTGCTACAAGGGCTACACCTACAAATAAAATTAAATCTTTTAATGTAAATGATTCTAATAATTTAGATACTGCTACTATAGCCCCATTTCTTGCTTTTGAAAGAATGTAGAGAGATGCAAAACTTAAGATGAAATTAACTGTGTTTATTCCACCTATCATAATTAAAAATGTTTTTGTTTCTATTTCTCTTATTAATGTTGAACCTATAATAGCTGCTTGAGCTGAACCCATTCCAGGGAGCATGGATACTAAGCCTCCTGAGAATAAACTTGTTAAAATAGATTTGTAGGCTTTTGCTTTTTCTATTATTGGAAAGGAGATAATTTGTTCTGGTAAAGAAGTTTTTTGGAATAAAGAGATGAATAGAGTGCTAGTTCCAAATAAACCTGAGAGCATTGGGTGTAATGTATGAAGAGTAACCAATAGTGCACTAAATCATATAAATATAAGTCCTAATAGGAGGAATAAGATGACAGTTTCAAAACCAATGTTAAAAGATTTTAAGAGGTTAACTTTGCAAGAATCAGAAGATTTGTTTAAAACAGGTACTTTAGGAAGAAATGAGAGAAAGGTACTTAGTAGATATATTAAATTTCAGAGATTATACAATTCTTCAGCTTCTAAAACCTTTGAGGATGATTTGGCTGATAAGATTGATAGGAGAATAGAAGCTATATTTAATGATGACAGATTAACTAAATGTCAAATAAAGGTATTAAAGATATATTATAAACATTTAATGAATCATACAACTTCAATAGACACGCGTAGAAGTTATCTTAATTATGCAAAACTTATGGTTATAAGGATAGGAAAAGATTTTGAAAAAATAACAAAGAAGGATATAGAGAACTTTCTTATTGATTTAGAGAAAAAATATAAATTAAAACCAAAGACAATTTTAACCTGTAAGATTAATACTAAGGCTTTCTTTAAATGGTTTTATAATTTTGAGGAAAAAGGAAAATATCCTAAGATTGTGAGCTGGATTAATCTCACAAGAAAAAATGGTATTAAGCTACCTGAGGATGTTCTATCAGTGAAGGATGTTAAAAAATTAATACAAGTATCAGATAATGTTAGAGACAAAGCTTTGTTATTTACTCTTTATGAAACTGGTGCGAGAAGAGGAGAGTTTTTGAGATTAAGAATAAAACATTTAGTTTTTGATGATAAAGGAGCTATTATTTTGATACCTCAAGGGAAAACTGATTCTAGAAGATTGAGATTGATAGAATGTGTTCCTGACCTTAAAAAGTGGTATGAGGCACATCCAAATAAAGAAGATGGAGAATCTCCTTTGTGGATTAATATAGGTTCCTGGTTTGGAAAGGCTTTAGGAGAAGATGGCTTAAAGAAAGTAATTAAAGTGATAGGAAATAAGGCAGGAATTTCTCTAAAGAAGTGTTATCCTCATTCTTTTAGACATTGTAGAGCTACAGAATTATCAAGACAAGGATTTAATGAAGCACAATTAAGAATCTGGTGTGGTTGGTTTCCTGGTTCTTCAACACCTTCAACTTATATTCATTTAGCTGGTGCTGATATTGAAAAAACTGTTTTAGAGAAAGCTGGTTTGTTAGATAAAAGAGAAACTGAAGATATATTAAAACCTAAAAAATGTGTAAGGTGTGGATTTGTTAACAGTTCAACTAATAGTTTATGTGTTAAGTGTTATATGGCTTTGGATTTGAAGACTGTTGTAGAGCAAGAGGAGAAAGATAAGAAAACAGAAAAAGAATTTAAAGATATCTTTGCTTATGCTTTGAAACATCCTGAAGAGAAATTTGTGAATATAATGGATAAGTTTAGAGAATAACTTAAAAAGGTAATTCAAATAAGTCCTCTTTTTCATTAGGACTCATTTTATTATAAATTTTTATAAAAGGTAAATGTCCTACCCAAATTTTAAGATATTCTTTATAACCTTTTGAGGTTAGATAATATTTTTTTGAATCTTCATGACCTTTATTTTTTATGCTTATAAATTTTTTATCAGCCAGTTCATTTAATGCTTTTTTTATAGCATCTCTTTGGTCTTTTCTTTTTGATTTATCATATACTTTAATATTAATTGACTTTTTTCCACGATTGAACCAACCATCTCTTAAAAAAGAATCACTTAATATATTGTAAATTTCTGATTGTGATATAGGCTTTTTTTTAAGTATATTTGTTAATTGTTTGTAGGGGGTATAAACCAAGAAACTTGATTGTTTTTCTTTTTCTACTCCTACTCTACTTCCTACTGCTTGACCTAATAAAAATAATATACTTTTGTGTATTTTTCCTGATATTACCATAGGATTATTAATATCTAATTTCTTTAAATCTTTTGTGTATTTTTTTAGTGAACGATAAAAATCTGGAAAAAATCGTAAGACTTCTTCTCTACTACAAAGGTAATTATAAACAATATTAATTTTATTATAGAATATGATAATTTCAAAATTAGAAGGTGGGAATAATGAATAATGATGTTAATTTATCAGAATGGTGGCAAGACTATAAAAGGAGGTTTGCAAAAGTTATAGATAAAACAAAAGAAAAAAAAGAAAATAATTAAACTATTCCAAGACTTAGTTAATTTTCTTTCTTTTTAAGATTTATGCAACTATGAATATGCTAGAGAGAACTATGCCTACTATATTAAAGAAACGCAGAGTTGTTTTTGTAACAGACTCTATATGGAATCAGGTTAAACAAGAAGCAGAAACAACTGGTAACTCTGCTAGTGCAGTTGTTAGAAAAAGATTGGAGGAGTCTTTAAGATGATAAACAATAAACTAAAAGTTTCAACTAAGAGTAGTAGTGCTGTTGAATTAGAAAGAAGAATAACTATCTGTTTAGAAAAACATCCTGAAGGTGCATTTCCTAAGAAAATAGCTTTTATGATTGATGAGAATGTTAATACAGTTAAATCAGCATTAAAGAGAATGCTTGATGTTAAAATAAAAAATGATGTGAGAGGTTTGTATCATTTAGTTGAAAAAAGCAATGATAGTATCTTTAACTGGAAGTTTCAAAATCTTATATTAACTTGTAATATTCCTTCTTATAGAAGAAACACTATAAAAAGAACTACACTTGAGAATATACCTAATCTTTTGAAAATTGATTTTGGAATTGGAGCAAAAAGTAAGAAGGCTACAATGTATATTTCATCAAAGCAGTCTATATCTATTCCTGCAATACTTTCTTTTTATAATCAATTTAAACTTTTAATACAAAAATATGCTAATGTTACTATAACTCCTGCTGATGTTCTTGTTAAAACTATTGAATTAAATAAAGATTTGATTGGTATTAGATTAGATGGTCTTAACTGTATAACTGTTGATTTTTTAGTTTCTCAGTATAAATTATATACTAAGAAACAAGGAGTAAGAGAAGAGTTTAAACTAAAAGTACCAGTAGGATTTCCAGTATTAATATCTCTTCTTAAGAATGGTTCATTATCTTCTGAGGTAATTCACAGATTAGATTGTTTTGGAAGTGATATAAACAAACTTAGAATTAACTTTGCATGTTTATCACAAACTTTGAAACAAGTAGTTGATTATATTATAAAGAAGGAAAGCAAAGCAAATGAAATATAAAGTAACTAGTGATATAGTTGGTACCAACAACGATTCTCAACCAGAAAAACAGAGAAGAGATACTAATGAAGCATTATTAACTTTATTAAGAGATAAATGCTTAAAACAAACCGAATTAGCTCAAAAGATTAATGTGGATAAATCATATATTAACAGAATAATTCATAATAAAGAAGAAGCTCCAATTTTACTGAAAATTAAAATTGCTAAGGTTCTAGGAGTTGATAGTAGAGTTATTTTCCCAGATGAATAATATAAATTAACAAAACTGTATAAGAATATATAGATAACTTATACCTACAAATTAATTACACATTAAAGATATTTTTTAAATAATAATTAAATAGATGAATTGACCTTTTAAAAAGATAAATTTTTAAAGTGGTTTATAGATAAAAAAATGGTATGAATAGCAAAGAAAAATTATTTGAAGATTGGAAAGAATGTTTAGAAAATATAAGATTTTATAGAAACCAAATGAACAAACTTTCTATATGGGAACTTGGTCTCTTACCCTTAATAGGAATAAGTGTGGCTATTAAATTTATGAGTGATTATAATTTTTTATTTTCTGGTTTAACTTTAATTGTATTATATTTTATTATGGGTTTTGTAGATAATCTAACCCACATTAATGCAAGATATTCTCTCATTAATATCAAAATAGGGCAGGAAATAGAAGATAAGTTAGGAACTAAATTAGTTAGTAGTATAGGTAACAGATGGAATAAAAAACTTGAAGAGGATAAAACAAGAAGTTCAGATAAAAGATTTGATACCTGGCTATTTCATGTTAATAAGATTAAAAAGATTAAGTATTTTATTGTAGCTTTTGGTTTAATCTTAGTAATAATCTCTTTTATTTAAGAAATAAAAAATAAGTCTCATAATATCATACTTTCTGAATAATTGGTATCACTACTTCTTTTACATTTTTTACTTCTGGTGAGACTTTGAGACTTTGTTTATGTCTATAATAAGTTGCTCTGCTAAATCCTTGTTCTTTCCATACTTGTAGTCTATCTTTATCATTATTATATTCTTGTAATAGCTTATCAAGTAATATTAGTTTGGGATTGAGTTCCATATCTTGTAATAGTCTTATCTTGAAATTTTCTTTGTCCTGCTTGTAAAGAAATGTACCCTTAACAAAAGTTCTTAGTGAGATGTCTCCAAAGCTTTTGTGTTTGTCAATAATTTCAATTATTTTAGTTGTATCTATGTCTTTACTATACTTTATAGAAATCTCTTTGATTTTAGACATCAGCTCTTGTTTGGTTGGTTTGAATATGATATGAAATCCTCTATCTGCTAAAGAACTAACATTCTTGTTGACTATATCAAAACTATTACAGATTATTATTATTCTACTTTTTGTCTCATATCTTTTTGGTATACTATTATCTTTTAGGATTTTACTTGTTGAAAACCAGGAAATTTCTTTTGTTTTCTGAGTTTCTGCAAATTGTTTCAAAAGTGCAACATTATCCTTGTTTGTTATCAAAGTATCAAGGTCATCAAAGACAATAGGACAATCTCTATAGATATATCCAGAGATATAGAATTGAAGTGGGGTCATGTGTGCCAGAACCTTCAAGTGTCTTATTTCTTGCATTATTCTGTCTACTGTTGTTGACTTGCCATATCCTCCTTTTGATTCTATAATTAATAAGTCTGCATTTCCATCTTTGAACATCTTTATGTAAAAGGTTAATTCTTCATAAGTTGTTACTGTTATCATCTTACTCACACTCCTTTATTGCTAGTTCTTTTAGTTTCTGTATTCTGTCTTTGATTTCTTCTATGTTCTGTCCTCTCACTGTTGCATCCCAATATTTTTCTTTCTTTGCATTTTCTTTGATGTTAAGTCTCATATTGGGTTCTATTCCTTGTAAATTTTCTTCTTGCATTTTTATCCCTCCTAATATTCAGATTTTAGAAGTAGAACTCCATTTATACAGTAAAGTTCTAGTTCTTTTATTTTGAAATCTGTATAAGGTAATTCCTGTCTTACTAAATCTGGTCTTCCTGTGTCTTCTTTGCAGGTTACAACTGCAGAATTGTCTTCATTTACTTCAATTTTCCATAATTGAAAACCAATATTTCTTAATCTCTGTTGATAACTCCCTACTAAATCTATTAACCAGTAACAGCCTAGCTTATCTGCTAAGAACTTTATTCCATCTGTATATAGTAATCCTGTAAAGTTTCTATAGTAATTTTCTGTACCTGTGAACTGATTTAGTTCTGTTAATATTGTTTTACTAACTTCTTGCATTTTTTTCTCCTACCGCAAGATATATAAATTTCCCAGAACATCTTTTATCTGGAAATTATTTGTTCTCGCGGACATTTATTTCCCCAGGGACTTCGGTCTCTGGTTACTTTTTCATAGCTCTTTCTATTGCTTTTTGAACAAACCTAGATAAATTGATTATTTTCTTTTTTATCCACTTGCCTTGTTCTTGTTTTATAGTTATTGTCTTTCTGATATATTTAACCATAATATGTATAATGCATATTGGTATATAAACCTAACGCCACTCCTATTTGGTTAGGGAAATCCAGGTTTCACGAGTTGATTTTTGAAAGTATGTATAGTGACATATTACCCTACAAATTGCATTTTTGAGATTTGGATACTTTTTATTAGCAAAGTATTTATATAAGTATTAAAGTTGAAATTTTATGTATCCTTTAAATGAAACTTATAGTTATAGAGTAGTGGAAGCTTTTTCTAATCTTGATTTAATGCTCCCTATTTTTATTTCTGTGATGGTTTGTATATTAGCCACTTGGTTGGTATTCCATAAAAAATTCTTTTTTAAATTTTTAAAATCAGACCATGTCATTTGTGAATTATTTAATATTGGTGCTAGTGTTGCTTTTGCTTCTGTTGTATCTATGGGAATTTTTTATGGTTTATTTAGAGTTTTAATGATAATAGAATCAATTTTTTATGATATTATTGAGGCAACAGTAGAGTTGACTGATATAATCATTAATTTAATAGAAAGTGTTCCTTGGTTAATAATCTTAATTGTATTTTATATTTTAATTAAAAAAAAGAAAAAAGAAGTTAATTCTCAATCTTTTTAAGATATTCTAAAATCACTTTTCCTTGTTTTGTAATTTGATATATCCTGCCTACTTTATTCTTTTCAGTTAGACAAGTGATTAGTTTTTTAGAATTTAGTTCTCTTATTGTTTTACTAGCATGGGTTAAACTCATTTTAAGTTTCTTAGCTACCCTACTTGGATTTTGAGGTATAACTAATTGTTTTAGAACTTCTGGTCTATTTTTACTTCTAATAATCCAACCTGCCAAATCCCATTTTATAGCCATTGTATCAACCATTTATGGAAAGATTTATTAACTAAAGAGCGTAGTGACAAAAGTATCAACTAAATATCATATATTGAAAGAAAAATGACTTTAGAAGACTTTCAGGAATGGGCACAAGAACATAAAATACTCTCAATTTTTTTAGTTCTTTTAATAGTTTTTTTTGTAATTGGAAATATCTTTATGGTTAATAATGGAAGCATAAAAACCAAAAGTAAAACTATAAAATCTGATATTACAAAAACCTATAATATTGGTGAGACTTTTATTATTGATAATATTGCTTACAGAGTAAATAATATAGATAAAACTACTGAATTAGGAGATTGGTGGATAACAGAACCACAAGGTGTTTTTTATGTTGTTGAAATAACTGTAGAAAATATTGGGAAAGAAACAAAAGAATATTTTTCTCCACCTGATATTGAAATTATTGATAGTCTTGGAAGACATTTTAATGTAGATAAAGATGCTAGATGGCGTGGAGAATCTTTATTTTGGGAACAGTTACATCCTAACATGGAAAAAACAGGAAATTATATTTTTGATTTACCAAAAGATTCTAGTGGATTAAGATTAAAATTTAGTAAAGGATTTTTTGATAAGAAAATAATTTATATAAATTTAGGGAGGTAAAAAATGAATATCAAGAAAAGAAGTATAGTTTTAGTTTATTTTTTTAGTATTATTACATTTGGACTTTATTTTATATATTGGTTAATTGCAACAAAAGACGAAATGAATAGTCTTGGAGCAGATATACCAACAGGTTTTTTATTAATTATTCCTTTTGCTAATATTTATTGGGTCTATAAATATTGTGAAGGATTTGCTACAAAAGTAAAAAAAGATAATAATACTATTTTATGGTTTTTATTATACATAATATTACAAATAATTATACCTGCAATTGTACAATCAGAATTAAATAAAATAAGTGAATAAAAATGGTAAAAAGCATAACAGAAGAACAATATAAGAAATTAATTTGGAAAGAAAAACTAAGTTATGTTAAAGAATGGAAATGTAAATGTAATGAATGTGGTAAGACTTGGCATTATTTAGCAAGTGATAAATTTTCACAAGATACTGGTGAGCTTGGCAAGGATTTAATACAAAGCACTGCATGTTGTTGTAATCCATTTGGAATTTTGATAGGTGGGTTGAGGCAAAAGCAAAAAGATTTTAATCAATGTCCTAATTGTAATTCAAAAAATGTCAAAAAGCAAAAACTCTACTACAAAAAGGAGACTTAATATTTTTCAAAGATTTTCTATATGGCTTATTAAAAAGATTTATAGAAAAAAGATTAAACCTTTATTAAATAGAAAAAATAAAATTATTTGTGGTTTTCATCCACATTGTTCTGAGTATGGTATTTTAGCATTAAAGAAATATGGTTTTGTTAAGGGTTGGTATAAAACTATTAGAAGAGTTTTAAGGTGCACTAAGTATAGGCATGATGAAAGTTGTGTGGATTATCCTTAGCCTGATATGTAACAGGTTATAAGAAGGTTTATATAGATAGGTTATATAACCTGTTATGTATAACAATGCCTTACGAGAAAATACTTAAATTACTAAAGCAATCAAGTGAACCTCTAAATCATAGAGAAATTGCGGAGGAAGTTGGAAAGGGTAAGGATTACACTTCTGGTTATTTAGATGCTTTACATAAGTTAGGTAAAATTGGTCATAAACTCATGGGTAAGACTAAAATATACTTTTTGAAAAAATAAAAGATGGTTAATGAAAGAAATACGGAGAATATTGTTAGAAAACATTTTTATAAAGATTCTTTTATAAAAAAAGATAAAGTTATAATTGAAGAACAACAATCTAAAAACCCAAGAATCAATAAGTTATTAAAAATAGCCTCCAAAAGAGGAAATGGTATAGGTTATCCTGAATTTATAATCTCCTATAAAGAAGAACCAAATTTAATAATTGTTGTAGAGTGTAAAGGAGATATAAAGAAGCACGAAAGTATAACTAAAGATAAATATTCAGAATATGCAGTTGATGGTGCTTTGTTATATTCATCTTATTTATCAAAGGAGTTTGATGTGATTTCTATTGCTGTTAGTGGAGAAACAAAAAAAGAAT
Organism: Candidatus Woesearchaeota archaeon; assembly: GCA_965603615.1. GTDB lineage: Archaea > Nanobdellota > Nanobdellia > SCGC-AAA011-G17 > JACPIM01 > CBFCXS01. The sequence goes on along the minus strand of CBFDDQ010000001.1, from coordinate 4,961 downwards.
TAAAAGTCTCTCACTTTTTACAAACAAAGAATAGTGCATTAGCAAATGATTTTGATGGAGAACAATTACTACCATTAGAAAACTATATTAATTCTTATAAAGCAAGTGATATAAAATTTAACCAAGATTTTAGTGATTTAATGATTTATTCTAAGGAACTTAATACAACATTACATAAATTAAAAGTAAAAGAATCCTATAGGAGTTTGTTAATATCAGGAATATTATTAGCCTTAAAAAAGGAACATTTCAAAATTTCTTATGAAAAATATAAGGAACCCCAAGAATTAACAAAGTATCTAGTCAATACAATTTATAGTGAACTAAAAAAAGGTTTGCAACAAACTAAGGTTGAAGGATTAAAAAGGGCTTATTCGTTTATTCAAGACCACGAAGCTTTTAGTAAAGATATAAACAAATTAAAAGATATAATTAGAGATATTGATAAAAATATTAATAAATTTATGAGAACTTATAAATATTATGATGTATTAGGACAATTTTATATAGAGTTCTTAAGGTATGCTAATTCGGATAAAGGTCTTGGGATAGTTTTAACACCTCCACACATTACAGAACTTTTTGCAGATATAGCTCAAGTTAATAAAAATTCTATAGTTTTTGATAATTGTTGTGGAACTGGTGGATTTTTAATAAGTGCTTTAAAAAAGATGATTGAAGATTCAAAAGATAATGAGAAAAAAATCAAAAATATTAAACAAAATCAAATTGTAGGAATTGAATACCAAAATGATATATTTGCTCTTGTTTGTTCTAATATGTTTATTCATGGAGATGGTAAGAGTGGTATCTTTAAAGGAGATTGTTTTGATAAAAAATTAATAAAAAAAATTAAAAATAAATATAAACCAAATATAGGTTTTTTAAATCCTCCTTATAAGTCAGATAAAAAGAGTGACACAGAGGAATTTGAATATGTATTAAATAATCTTGATATGATAGAACCAAATGGTTTATGCTTAGCAATTGTTCCAATGAGTGGAGTAATAGCCCAAAAGGGTAAAGTTTATGAGCTAAAAAAAAGATTATTAAAAGACCATACACTAGAGGCTGTATTCTCAATGCCAAATAGTTTATTTGTGAATTCTGATGTTGGGACAGTTACTGCTGTTGTTGTATTTAGAGCTCATAAACCCCATCCTAAAGATAAAGAAACTTTTTTTGGATATTGGAAAGAAGATGGATTTGTTAAAAATAGGTCTTTAGGAAGATGCGATTATTTTCATAAATGGAAAGGTATTAAAAAAGAATGGTTATATAATTTTAAAAATAATAAAATTACCCCTTATTCATTAACTAAGTTAGTAAGTGAAAAAGATGAGTGGTGTATAGAAGCATATATGCAACCAGACTATAAAATACTTAACAAAGATTTTTTTATAGAGGTTTTAAAAGAGTATAGTGGGCATCTTTTTTTAAATAATCTTTCTGAAGAGGTTTCTAAAAATTCTTCATCAAAAGAAATTATACCTAATTTAAATATTGAAAATTGGAAGGATTTTGAGATAGATAAATTATTTGAAGTTTATTCTGGAGGGGATAAACCAAAAGAAACAGACTTGAAACACCAAGAAGGAATATTAGTAAATTCAATAGAAAACCTTACTACAAATAATGGTATTAAAGAAAAAATATTATTTAATGGAGAGAAAAAGTTTAAAAGTTTTATATCTTTGGTGTCAATAGGGGCTGGTGGTCATGCATTTTATCAATCTGAATTAGGAGCAATTTTTACAAGAGTTAAAGCCTTATTACCAAAAGATATTACCCCCTTTAATGTGTATACAGGATTGTTCTTAGTAACGTTATTAAGATTAGAAAAAATAAGATATTCTTATGGGAGGGTTTTAGATAAGGATAGATTAAAGAAAACATATATTAAATTACCTGTAAATGATAGAGATGAACCTGATTGGGATTTTATTGAAAAATATATTAAATCTTTACCTTATTCAAAATCATTAAAAAATTAAAATGAACTCAATACAATTTAGATTAGAGATTAAGAAATGATAAAAAATAAGCCAAGTAAAATCCTTAGAGGAGTAGCAGGAGAGTATTTTGTTGCTGGCGAATTAAGTAAAAGAGGCTATATTGCTTCTATTACATTAAAGAATACTAAGGGAATTGATATATTAGCTTCAAATTCTGATGCATCTAATTCTGTGGGTATTCAAGTAAAAACAACTATGTATCCAAGAAAAAAGTATCCTCGTTGGATATTAGGAGAAAAAGCAGATAATTATGAAAGTGATACCTTATTTTATGTATTTGTTTTATTAAAAGAAGGTAAGGAAAGACCAGATTTTTATATAGTCCCAAGTAATAAAGTCGCCTTACACACTAGAACCACTCATAATGCCTATAAAGACAGGTTAAGAATAAAAGGATTTGAACCTGTATCTAAGATGAGAAAATTTTCTGATGAATATAAAGAATTTTTAGAAAAATGGGATTTGTTGGGATTAGAGTTAAATGATACTTCTAGTTTTTTAAATGAGAAGGTTGGAGAAAAATGAGTGAATTTAATATAACATATAAATCTTTAATAGACACACATAAATCAAAGACCTTTGAATATGATGAAGCCTATAAAGAATTAATTTTACCTATTAAAGATTCTTTTGAGGAGATAGATTCTATAATAGATTTTGTTAGAAGATGGAATACAAGAGTACCTATAGGTAAAAATAAAGATAAAATAAAAGAGGTAGTATTAACTTTAAAAGATGAATTTATAGCTCTAAAAAATTATAATATTGAAAACTTTAAATTTAATCAAAAAAATATAAGATTAGTTAAAAAAATATTTGATAAACTTTGTGATATTAAATTGGAAAGTCCAAAAAAGACAACTTCATTTGGAGGAGTAGGAACATCAAAATTAATACATGGTATAAATCCAAATTTGTTTGTTATGTGGGACAATGGAATTTCTGAACATTATGGTTGTTATCCAAATTCTACTGGTTATATTAATTTTATGAGATTAATGCAAGAAGAAATACTAAATATCTTAAAAAAACATAGGAAGGATGATATTATTAAAGAGACAAATAAAACACTACCAAAGTTACTTGATGAATACAATTGGATTAATTTTAGAACTTCCAAATCTTTTAAAAATTAAATAAAGGATATTTAAACGTTATTTAAAAATATTATAATTCAACTATTTTTATTCTTTACTTAACTCTATTTTTCCTTCTCCAGTTATCTTATGTTTAATTTTATCTCCTTTTATCCAACCAAAACCTTTTATTATTTGTTTTGGTAAAGTTATAAAGATACTCTTCCCACCTTTAGACATTTGTTGTAGTTTCATTTTAAATAGCTTCTAATTTATTTATTTTAGTCATAAAATTAGTAATAAATTTATTAAGTTCCCTTTTAGAAATTTTCTTTAACCATACTTCAAAATCTCTAGCTTGAGTTTCTGTCATAAATTCTCTGAAATAAACTAATTTATTATTGGGATATTTTCTTTTTAATTCAAATATTCTTGAATGTAAATCTCCAGTATAACCTATTTTATTTTTATTACCATAAATCATAATATAAACTGTGTGAATTAAATTTGTATCTAAGTTATTTTCAAAATGGTCTTCTGGATGTGTGTCTTCATCTTCTTCTCTTTGTTTACTATAACAACTAAAACAATAATCATGGGTTGGATTACTTACATACTTTTTTCTACATTTCATACATTTTTTCTTTCTTCTTTTCATTTTTATAAATTTTTATCTAACTTGCCTCCTATACCAATCCTGAGTTATCCAAAGAAATACTAAAATTATCCCTAACCCATATAATTCAAGTGTCATTTTTTCTTTTTTTCTTTTAATATAAATAAATAAATTATTCCAAATATAATGCCTCCCAATATTAATAGAGAAAGGGATTGTAAAATAAAATCAGTACTTCCTTCAAGATTAACTTCTGCAGAACCATATTTAAGATAAAGCATATTCATTGGAATTCCAGATTGACTAGTTGTAAACCAAATCATAAATAAAAATACAACTATTATTGAATAATAAGCCAAATACATTAAAACTTTTGAATCTTTTTTCACATTAAAGCCTCACAAGGTTCTCCATCATTATCTCCATCTAAATAATGAACATCATAACCAACTTTTTCATTACAGTATTTCCATACTTCCAGTGCTTGTTTCCATGACTCAAAATTAGCACAATTATATGCATTAAAAGAACAAATCCATTCACCAGCATCTTCTTCATTTATACAAATACCCTCAACACAAGAACCAAAAGAACAATCACCTGATTCACAACATTTTTCATCATAAAATCCACAATGTTCACAAAGTCCATCTGAACAAACATGCCCATAAGAACATTCATTATTATCACAACATTGTTCATTTTTACTTCCACAGTCAACACATTTTGTTCCTTCTAACTTTTTAGCATAGCCACAATCTTTTCGTTTACAAGTTTGGTCATAATAACACTCTTCTGTAGAGGCACAATCTGAATCTTCTGAACATTCTATACCACACTCACCAACAACTCTTTCTCTATATACTTTTTTCTTACAACCTTCTGAGTCTGTTTGACATTCAACAAAAGAACGTCCAATACAATCATCTGAAATACATTCATTATAACATTTAATTTCAATAGGCTTTTTTGCTTCTGTTATATCTTCCTTTTGGATAGATACTTGTTCTTTAATAACATTTTTAGTTGCCTTACCTGTTAAATCATCAATATTAAAAGATATTAAGGCAACTATTACAATAACCATAGCAATCAACACACTTATCCATAATTGACCTTTTTTATTCATTTTATATCTTAAATAAATCTTTTTCTATTTTATTTAAATTTTCTTCTATTTCCTCTAATTTGCACTTAATGGGTCTCTTTTTGCATTTAATCCCATCAATAATGTTGCTTATAAAACCCATAAAA